>CALCTE010000111.1 GCA_937893885.1 uncultured Clostridia bacterium
CCCAGAGAGAATCCCATGACCATAACAGGCAGACCCAGCAGCAGCAGGCACAGGACATAAATCAGCACGAAGCCGCCGCCGCCATACTGACCGGCCATCCAGGGGAATTTCCAGACGTTGCCACAGCCGATGGCGCAGCCAGCGCTCAGCAGAATGAAGCCAAGGCGCGAGGATAGTCTTTCACGATTTTCCATTGATGAGATCCCTCGTTTCTGAATTGATATAGGGTAAGATTTATTTTATCAGATGTTTGCTGAAATGTCAAAATTCAAACCAAAATGCATATTTGTTGTTCTTCCCAAGAGATAATCAACGGAGACCATGTGAAAATCGGCAAGCTTTATAAGAATTTCGGTAGGTATGTCCAGTTCGCCGCGTTCATAATTGCTATAAACTCTTTGACTACATGATAAAATCTCTCCCATTTGCTTTTGAGTTAAATCACTATCCTCTCGTAAATCGCGAATTCTTTTATAGAGCATGATTTCACCGCCGAATTTGGTTATTTTAATTATAATTTACTATTATTTTTATTATAATTTAGCGGAATATGCGCTATTGACTTTTAGCGGAAAATCCGCTATAATTAACTTGCAGATTACAAATCACAAAAGGAGAATAAAGAAATGGATAAACTTAAAAATTGGGTAAAGAATAATCAAAATCAAGTGGTTGCAATAGTTGTTACAGCTATCGTTGTAGTATTTGCTGTAATTTATGCGCTTACATCCAGCAGCGGAGGAAGTTCGAAAAAAAGCTGGGGCGATTTGAACGAAACCGAAAAGAACAATGCAAGATGGGCATATTATGCACAGGAAGCGGCTAAAAATTACGATAACTAAAAACAGGCATTCAAAAAAGAACGGAGTCATCTCCGTTCTTTTTTATCGGCATTATAAATTGTCTGCCATTAATACAAAACCGATTTGATTGGGCATTGACCCTTTCAAATCGGTTTTTCGGTTGTAGATAAAGGTAACAAAGAGATTGTAGGGACCGACGTCCTCGGCGGTCCGTGGGCATAAAATTATATATGTGTGCAAAACCAAGAAAAATGTAATTAAATTATATTGGTTTTGTGCAGAACAATAGCATTATGGGGCTCGGACCGCCGAGGACTGTACAGTGTAGTATGATTATATACAGGTAGTGCAAGATGATTGTATACAGTTTTGTGATATAATTAAAGGCAAGAAAATGACCGCAAAGGAGGTTGTTCGAATGCCTTGGAAGGACAAAACTGTGGAAGAATTAAGAAAAGAATTTGTAGAGGCAGCAAAGACCTCAAAAAACTTCAGCTCACTCTGCCGTGAGTTCGGAATCACACGCGCAACAGGCTACAAGTGGGTGGAAAGAAACAATCAATCTTGCTCGATGTCAGACAGAAGTCATGCACCGCTTCACGTTCCCGGCAGAACGCCTGCCGAAATTGAAGAGGCTATCTTGCGAGTTCGTGCCGACAATCCTGAATGGGGCGCAAAAACGATCTTAAAAGTGCTCGAAAACAACGGATACGCCGATTTGCCTTGCATTCGCACCGCGAACAACATTCTTCAAAGAAATGGTTGTATAAGTGAAACAGAGTCACAAAAACGCAAAGAGTTTTTGAGGTTTCAACGAGAACATTGTAACGAGCTTTGGCAGACAGATTTCAAAGGAGATTTTCTTTTACTTGACGGTACGCGCTGCTTTCCACTTGACATCATAGACGATTGCTCACGCTTTTGTCTGTGTATAGATGCCAAGGAAAAGGCAGGCGGGATAATACCGTCATTTGAGGCTGTTTTTAAGCAATATGGGCTTCCAAAGGCTATTTTATCCGACAATGGCGGTGCATTTGCGGGTTTTAAGGGCGGTTATACGCTCTTTGAACGTTGGCTTATGGATCTGGACATACTTCCGATCCACGGTCGCCCGTTGCACCCTCAAACGCAAGGCAAGATAGAACGCTTTCACCGTACGATGAAGAATGAGCTTCTCAAAAGAAATGCTTTCATCGACCTTGCCGATGCGGATAAACACCTCAAAGAATGGCGTACCAAGTACAACGAGGTCAGACCTCATGAGGCAATTGATATGCGTTGTCCTGCGGATGTTTACATACCAAGCAAAAGGAAATACCCAGACACAATAAAATCTTACGAATACAGTGGATTGCACCGCGTTCTCAAGGTTAATTTCAAGGGTTATTTGAGATTCGACAGTAAAGTGTTTTACCTGAGTGAATCTATGGTGGGAGCGGAATTGGAGTTGCGTTCGGAGGGTGCGGAATTTGCCTCGCTCTGCTACCGCAACTACAAAATCGCAGAGATCGACCTCCGGACCGAGCAACTGCTCAACCGCCGCATTTCGCGCCTCGATTGAGCCGCGCGCCGCTTTTGGAAGCCTCTCTCCGCTACGCTCCGTTCGGCTTCCAAAAGCGTAAAGATTGAACATAAAATGTGTATACAATCCTCTTGCACAATTGTTTACAATCTTGCTCTTGACAGAGGACGTCGGTCCCTACGGACTCGTGCTTAATTGGTTATTGAAAATATATAATTCTCGCGCTCAGGTCGGCGATTCTTTACTGTTCCTTTTGACAAATATGCAAAAGATGGCTTGAACTTCCGAGGTATTCGCGCTTTTCGCAATTATGCAGGTGATATTTTGCGAACAAATCAAAATCCTCATCGGACATTGCAAAATTCTTTGTCATTTCGGCAAGCTCGAGGATACTATCGGTGGCGATGGTTGTTATGTGTTTGACGTGTAGCGTATCAAACAAAGCCTCAAATTCATCTATGTAAAATCCCGTGAAGAGCTGTTCGGTAAAATGCTTGACTTTGAAATCCTCGGTGAAATTTTCCTTGAGTCCCTCAACAAAATTACCCTGCAGATAGTCATCGTGCATTATGGCGTGAATCGACAAAAAGGCTGTCATAATAATTCCCTCGGGCTTGGTCACTCGCAAGGCTTCATTTAATGCCTTTAACATATCTTCTTTTGTATAAAGATGGTACATCGGACCCAAAACCAATGTCAGATCAAAGCTGTTGTCATCAAATTTGCCTAAATCAAGTGCGTCTCCTTGATAACAATGAAGATTATCGATCCCTTTGGCGTTCTCCATAAGAATATCAAGGTTTTTGTCTGCAAGCTCAACAGCGGTTACATTGTAGCCTTTTTTAGCAAGTGCAATAGAATACCGTCCCGTGCCAGCACCGATTTCCAGAACCGAAGTGTTCGAGGCTGTCATTTTGTTTATGTAATGCATAGTGGTAAAGTATTCGAGTTGACCATGACGGCTTTTCTCCAAGCGGACATCCTCGCGATAGCCGTCGTAAAATGAATTAATCATTTCTATTCTTATACTCATTTTCTTTTTCCTCCTTTTTGCAGAGAATAATATTAAAA
>CALCTE010000112.1 GCA_937893885.1 uncultured Clostridia bacterium
TCAAGCTGTTTATAATCCTTCTGTGCTTTCTGGTTTCATAATGCGTACAACGATTTCACTGTCTGCATATGCCTCTTCACCGGAGCCGGCGCCGTCTGAAATAGCGCATAGCTGCTCGCAACCCGATATTTCATAAAAGAAGGTGTTGTCACCCTTCGTGTTCCCAAAAGAATGACTGATGGGCAAATAAAGGAATTTGCCGAGAAGCATTCCGATTGGATAAAAAAACAGCTTGACGAAAACGGAGACGGAAAAATTGATGGTTCGTTCTTCTACGTAGAGCTTCAGGAAGTATTTGATCTCGGTGGATATAACACGGGAAATATAACAGTGTCTTTTGATACTCTTAAAAGCAGATGGAGCGCAAGACTCGAGGGTAGCTTTGATGATGAGAGCTTTAAAGTGATTTACACGGATAACACTTCGGGTCTTAAGTTCACGACGACCGTAACTCTCTACGGTGACGTGCCTACTGCCGATATCAAGACGATCGTAGAGAATATGTCTACGTCTATGCGTTCACACGTCATCAAGAATTTCTACGCCATTAACTCAAGCTTTAATCTTGCAGAGGCAAACGGCAATATCACGCTTAAGACCCTAAAGGGAAGCAATGCGTCGGATGATGATTTTGATTTGGTTGTAAGAAATCTTACCGATGAATTTGTTCAGCCTGAATTTGATAATCAATGGAAAATAACAAATGAAAACACTGTGTTTTACCCCGAAGATTCAAGCCATAAAGCCTTCTCTTCTTCCGGTGAAGGATTTCCTTACTTTAACCTTATTGGCGAAAATAAGGGTCTTATGATGGCTATCGGCTGGTCCGGAAAGTGGGAAGCGGGATTCAAGAAGGATTCAGCGGGAAACGCTGTCTTCCAGGCAAAACAGCAAACTCTCTCAACCTATCTTAGCGGCGGCGATTCAATCGAAGCACCCAGAATAGTGCTCACGTACTTTGTGGGTGACGAGGAATACGGTCACAACGTCTGGAGAGAGATGATGCTTTCTCACTACACACCCGATGACGACAACGACGATTCAAACGGAAACAACCTCAAAGCACCCATTTCCGCAAACTTCTTTGGCGGTACTTATGCCGAGACAATTAAGACCTGCGTTAATAATTTAGTAGAAAAGGGTGCTCCCATCGACATAGTATGGATGGATGCCGGTTGGTATGGAAATTTACTTTACAAAAATGATGCGGATACATCAAAAGATCCTACCGTATATCGCAGTAGCGCAGACGTATTCAACACCGAAACCGAAGCTGACAAACAAAGATGGGAAGCCTTTCTTACTAATCCCCAAAGCAACCTAAGTGAGCGATTTAATAATGAAAAATCGGCGTATCCTAGCTGGAATGAAGAGTTGGTCCAAAAGAATAATGCCGTTTGGGTAGAATTTATGGGCAATTATGTCGAAAACAGTTTCTTATTCCCCGGAGAGAGAGGAATTGGATTAATAGGCGATCATATTGATGAACTCAACGGTACCGAAGGCTACGAAGATCTCAAATTTATGCTTTGGTGGATGATATTTGACAGATTCAAGACGCACTCAGATTATTATTACCAAGAGGGTGGTTTGGCAGTAGAAGCAGGCGCCAACGAACTTCAGCTTTTGACGGAGCAAGACTTCGCCCTAGCCGAAGCTTATAACGCTACGCATGAAGGCAACGACAAACTTCAATATATCGACTATCTCGAAAATCTCGAAGATAGTGATCATTTGGCTACTACTACTGCTGCTGCTGGAGCAACCTATTCCGTTAGCAATCCCTATTACGGAGGCAGAGTTGATATAAGCAAGGACGCTGTTCTTAATAAGCTGATTGCATACTTTGAATACATGATGAAAGTTAAGGGTGTTGATGCCGTCCGTTTGGATAACAGCCATATTACAGCATATACCTTTATGTACACCGATACGGTAACTCGGTACAAAGAAACCAGCGCAACAACTTATGTAGATGGAGGCGTATACCCATACAGACCCAGCACCAATGTATACAGATTAGGCTATACTGAGAACAAGTGGACGACGAATGAGTATAAGCTTTGGGATACGCTTAAAGAGCTCAACCCCGATTTCTTCCTTGACAACACCGCTTCGGGCGGCAGACGTCTTGATATCGAGCTTGTAAAACGCGGAGTTGCACTTTGGAGAACGGACCTCAATGATTCTGGCTCATCGGCTACGGGTACGTTCTATGAACAGCATCAGGAGCAGACGCAAAATATTTCTTTGTGGATACCTCTCACGTCGGCAGGATACACTATAGATGTTGGATTTGAACCGACGGTTTACCAAGCAAGAAGCCTTTACAGTGCGTCTGCGTCCATTAGCGCAACTAACGCATATAACACCGAGGCAACTTATTCTCATCTTAAGGATGAAAATGGTGCTAAGATTAAGAAAATAGATCACGCGGTTAATATGGCCAATGAGTTTGCAGCTCTCCGTCCCTATTGGTACGGAAACTACTATCAGCTTATTGAAGTAGCAAATGAAGGCGATGGAAGTGCTGCAGACGTAGAGGCTTATAGAAAATGGCAGTCATACCAGCTTTACAGAGAAGATCTTAATGAGGGTATGTTCGTGGTTATCCGCCGCGAAGGAATTTCGGCTGGTGAGAGCGTGACAATTAAGCTTAAAGGCTTGAGAAATTGCGCATCGTACAAGATAGTAGATATCGACGGCGTTGTTTCGGAACAAACTTATACAGGCGAACATCTTATGAACGAGGGCTTGAGTATTACCGTCCCCGACAACGACACCAGTACCAGTCCCATTACTCAAATTTCCAAAGACAGAGGCATTAGCACTTACAAGATAATCCTCGTGGATTAAATAAAAATGACGGAGAACGCTTGGCGTTCTCCGTTTTTTAGGCATTAGGCGATAGGGAAAATGACGGAGAAATTTCTCCGTCATTTTTACATATCTTAATAATTTTCTGCGTGGATCTCGAAATAGCTCTGAGGGTGGTTGCAGGTGGGGCAAACCTCGGGTGCTTTCGTGCCGACGACGATATGTCCGCAGTTACGGCATTCCCAAACCTTAACCTCGCTCTTTTCAAATACCTGCGCGGTCTCAACATTTTTAAGAAGCGCGCGATATCTTTCCTCGTGGTGCTTTTCAACGGCGGCAACGAGTCTGAATTTTGCCGCGAGCTCCGTAAAGCCTTCCTCATCGGCGGTCTTTGCAAAGCCGTCGTACATATCCGTCCACTCGTAGTTTTCGCCGTCTGCGGCTGAAGCAAGGTTATGTGCGGTATCGCCGATACCGGAAAGCTCCTTAAACCACATCTTGGCGTGCTCTTTTTCGTTATCGGCTGTTTTCAAAAAGAGTGCGGATATCTGCTCGTATCCTTCCTTCTTTGCAACCGATGCAAAATAGGTATACTTGTTTCTTGCCTGGCTTTCGCCCGCAAAAGCAGCTTCGAGATTCTTTTCCGTCTGCGTTCCTGCGTATTTGCTCATAGGTTTCTCCTCCTTCAGTTCAACAAGCTTGTCACCCTTTTGCTTGCAGAGAGGGCAAACAGGCTCTACACCGTCTGCTACCGTGAATACTTCACCGCAGACCTTGCATTTGAATTTTTTCATACTGCATTCTCCTTATCTATATATTATATTGTAAAAAAATGCTTACTTTAAAAGCTCCAAGATCTGCGCTTTCTCGCGATATCCTACGGCGCTATTTACCACCTTGCCGTCTTTCATAACCACGAGTGTGGGAATGCTTGCGATAGAAAAAGCCGCCGCGAGCTCTCGTTCTTCGTCGACGTTCACCTTGCAGACCTTTACTTTGCCCTCCGTTTCCCTTGCCACTTCCTCAATGACGGGCGAAAGCATCATACAGGGACCGCACCAGGTAGCCCAAAAATCCAAAAGCACGGGCAAGGTGCTGTTTTTCACTTCGTTTTCGAAATTATCTTTTGTAATCTTTATCTCTGCCATAATTTTACTCCTTTGCATTTCTTTAAATATATTATATTTCATAAAAGCCCTCCGTGTCAAGAAGAATTTAACAACGTACAAGAGATATCATTTTAGTTTTTGCCCCAAAGCTCCATTTATTAATCATAAATCAGCATAAATTTCAAAAAACGCCGATAAAATGTTGACAAGTAAACTTTTTGGTGGTATAATACCCGATGTTGACAAATCAACATTTCAGAAGGAGTCTTTATGAAAGGCGAAAGGTTTTACGATTTCGTTGTGGGGATACACAGCCTTGACAAGTACATTAAGGCTATGGAAAGCGCGGAAGCAAGGCGAATAGGCGTAAAGGGCGTACACATTTTTATGATATATTCCCTAGTCGATTCTCCCGATGGGCTTACGGCAAGTGAGATAGCGAGAAAGAACGGCAACGACCGCTCGCTCGTTTCGCGTGAGATAGATAAGCTTTGCAAGGAAGACATAGTCCGCTATAACGAAACCGAAGGCAAGAGATACAACGCGAAGATAGTTCTTACCGATAAGGGCAGAGAGATAGCGAAGAATTTTTCGAAAATAGGTATAGAGGAACAAAACAAGGTCAGAGGCAGTATCTCGATGGAGGAGCTTGCGGTATTTTATTCCGTGCTTCAAAGAATGACCTCTAACGTAACCGAATCTTTGAAATAGGAGGAGCTTATGAGCAATTACGTAATATACGCGGATTCCGCGTGCGATATTTCACCCGAGGTGCTTGAAAAGTGGGGTATAAAGTGTGCCTTTATCACGTTCAATTTTGTGGGCGAGAATAAGATTTATAAGGACAACGATATCCCTACGGGCGAATTTTACGAGAGAATGAAAAAGGGCGACGTCGCAAAGACTGCCGCACTCAATACTGAAAATTTCAAAGCTTGCTTTAAGGAGTGCGCAAGCGAGGGCAAGGACGTTTTATATATCGGCTTTTCGTCCGGACTTTCTACGACCTACAGCCAGTCGGTACTTGCAGCGCGGGAGCTTTCAGAAGAATTTCCCGAGAGAAGATTCGTCTGCGTTGACAGCTTATGTGCATCGGCAGGCTACGGTATGCTTCTTTCGCTTGCAGTAAAAAAGCGCGACGAGGGTATGAGTCTTGACGAGCTTGAGGAATATATTGACGGCATAAAGGGAAATATTTGCCATTGGTTCACTGTCGATGACCTCGAATATTTAAAAAGAGGCGGCAGAATAAGCCCCACGGTTGCATTCGTGGGAAATCTTCTCGGCATCAAGCCCGTGCTTCACATGGACGAACACGGTAAGCTCGTAAACGTGACGAAGGCAAGAGGCAGAAGGGCGGCGATAGCGGCGCTCTGCGACAAAATAGGCGAACTTGCGGTTAACAAAAACGAAGGTCCTGTATTCATCTGCCACGCATATTGCGAAAATGACGCAAAGCTTTTGGCAGATATGGTAAAAGAAAAATACGGCGTTGCGGTAGATATGACGGTAAACATCGGAACGGTCATCGGAAGCCACTCCGGCCCCGGCACTTTGGCGATATTCTTTATCGGAAAGGAACGATAAGATATGACGATACTTGATGTGGAACTCGATTCGGAGGGCGCAAGGGAGCTTGACGGCGCCTTATTTGCAAAGATGGCTATGGGCGGTGCCGCAAACCTGCAGGCAAACGTAGATGCCGTCAATAACTTAAACGTCTTCCCCGTACCCGACGGCGACACGGGCGACAATATGTATATGACTATTGACGGCGGTATCGCGGAGATGTCCGATATAGACTCTGAAAGCGGTCTTTGCTCCGTCGTGGAAGCATTTGCGCACGGTATGCTTATGGGCGCAAGAGGAAACTCCGGCGTTATTCTGTCGCAGTTTTTCAGTGGAATAGCAAGGGGCTTTAAAAATTGCGAGAGGGCGGACGTAAAGGTAGTCGGCAAAGCTTTGCAAACGGGCGTTGCGCAGGCGTATAAGGCGGTGCTCACGCCTACGGAGGGCACGATACTTACGGTCGCAAGAGAGGCTGTGGAAAAGGTTGCGGCATCGGCGGGAGAATATAAGGATATAAGGGAGCTTTTCTCCGATTTAAAAAAGGAGATGAACGATTCCCTTCAGAGAACGCCGGAGCTTTTGCCCGTTTTAAAAGAGGCGGGAGTTATTGATAGCGGCGGTGCGGGTCTGTTCTTTATCGCTGAGGGCTTTGATAAGGTGCTTTCGGGTGAAGAAATAAGCACGTCTCCCGTAGCAAAGGCTCACCATAAGAGTATCGACACATCGGCGTTTAACGCGGATAGCGTTATGACCTACGGCTATTGCACGGAGCTTTTATTACAGCTTCAAAACAGCAAAGTCGACGTATCAAACTTCGATTGCGCCGTTATTACGGATTTCCTTTCCACGGTCGGCGACAGCGTTGTATCGTTTATGGACGGAAGCATCGTGAAGATACACGTGCACACCAAGTATCCCGAAAGTGTTCTCGAATTTTGCCACAGATACGGCGAATTCGTGAGCATTAAGATAGAAAATATGTCGCTTCAGCATAATGAAACGATAAAAAAAGAGGAAAAGTCCCAAGCGAAGAAATACGGTATAGTTTCCGTATGCACGGGCGAGGGAATTGCCGAAACGTTTAAGTCCTTCGGCGTAGACGAGATAATTTCGGGCGGGCAGACCAATAACCCCTCCACCTCGGAATTTATTGAGGCATTCGACAGAATAAGCGCGGAGCATATATTTGTATTTCCCAATAACTCCAATATAATTATGGCGGCAAAGCAGGCGGCAGAGATATACGAGAAGGCGCAGATACACGTTATCGAAAGCAAGGATATCGGCGCAGGCTACGTCGGAATTATCAATTTCGATTTTGAGGCAGAGGACGTCGAAGCGCTTAAAGGGCAGATATGCGAAGCTATGAAGGGCGTCACAACGGGTTACGTGTCCCCTGCAATAAGAGATGCAAAGCTTTGCGGCGTCGATATAAGAAACGGTGAATATATCGGCTACATCGGCAAGGAGATAGTATGCTGTGACGGTGAGTGCGCGCTCGCCGCGACGGCTCTTGCAAAGAAGATGTTCGACGGCACGGGCAAGTACATTTTAACGGTATTTTGCAAGGAGAGCATAGAAGGCGAAGAAGCGTTAAAGCTGAAAACGCTTCTTGAAAATGAGCTTTCGGGCGTTGAGGTATACTTTGCCTACGGCGGCCAGGAGATATATCCTTACATATTGCTGGCTGAATAAAGAAAAGGGACGGAGAATTGTTAAAATTCTTCGTCCTTTTTTAAGTTATAGAGAATTGGTTCTGCCTATTTAATCTTCTTCCAACAATTTGGAAGGGGATATTTTTAATACCTGTGCAATTTTGAATAAAGTTTCGAGAGAAACACCGCGCACGGTGCCGGGCCCTTCAACTTGACCTACAAAACTCACGCTTTTGTCGATAAGCTCCGCAAAATATTCTTGTGTGAAGCCCGCCTTTCTTCTGTAGTATGCGATTTTTAAGCCAAGAGTAATATATCTATCAGGAAATTCTGTTTTCATTTTATCTGGTAATCCAGAAAAATCAACCACTTTATTTCCTAAAACCACACTTTTTATAACTCTGGCCGCTTTATCAAAGAGTTCTCTTTCTTCATCGGAAAAATCCTGTATGGCATCGTTTTTATATACCAACATCTGATTTTCTTCT
>CALCTE010000113.1 GCA_937893885.1 uncultured Clostridia bacterium
GTATCTGCCGTCCTTTTCTATTTTCAACAGAGATATTACGGCGGCGCGCCTTGCGCTTATTTTTTCCATAAACTAATCCCTACGGTTTCCGATGATGAAAACAAACCTAAGAAGGTTTGCAAGAGATACTGCAAGAGCGGCAACGTAGGTCATAGCCGCCGCCGTAAGCACTTTTCTTGCACCCTTCGCTTCATCGCCGTAGAGGATATTTTGCTCCTTGATTATATTCATAGCACGGCGCGATGCGTTAAACTCAACGGGTAATGTCACAAGCTGGAATAATGTTGAAATCGCAAAAGCGGCTATGCCGATATAAGCAAGCTGAAAAAAGTTTAATACGATACCCAAAATTATAAGGGGGACGGAAAGTTGCGATGCTATATTGCACACGGGCACAAGCGCCATTCTAAATTTGATGGGCGCATAGCTTTGGGCATATTGAAGCGCGTGTCCTGCTTCGTGGCAGGCGATACCGACTGCGGCAACTGAGCTTGATGAATATACGCCGTCCGAAAGCCTTATGACGTTTGCCTTCGGGTCGTAGTGGTCAGTGAGGTTGCCGCCTACGCGTTCAACTCTAACGTCATATACGCCGCGTGAGCGCAGTAATATTTCCGCCGCCTGTGCGCCGGTTATATGGCGCGTACCCATAAGACGCGAATATTTTTTATACGAGCTCTGTACCATTCCCTGCGCTATGAGGGAAAGGATAAGCATGGGAACTACGAGAATTAAATAATAATAATCAAAATACATATTTCACCTATTGTACGGTTGAGTCCAACGTAATTTTATTTCCGCAAAGGAATGCACTTACGGGCATGCGCTTTCCGCCTACCACACAAAGCTCCGTAATTTTCACAGCTCCGTCCGTGGTCTTTACGGTAAACGATTTTTTATCGACGGAAACTATCTTTCCGCCTTCTCCCGTGACTCCGTCATAAACGGGCTCTGCGGCGTATACCTTTACAGGCTTGCCGTCAAGAGTAAAGTTTGCGGCGGGGGCAGGGAGCATACAGTTTATTTTTCGCATAACGAGCTTTGTGGGCATATTAAAGTCTAAAGCTTCGTCCTCTCTTGTGAGCTTCGCTGCGTGAGTTGCAAGCGAATTATCTTGCTTTATGGGTGCAATATTTCCGTTTTCAATAAGCTCCAAGGTCTTTATAAGAAGCTCTGCACCCATATCGCCGAGGCGAGCATAAAGCTCTTCTAAATTTTCGTCATCTTTTATCTTCGTACTTGCTTTAAGGAGCATATCGCCTGTATCCATACCCTCGTCCATAAACATCGTGGTAACGCCCGTATCGCAAACTCCGTCGAGCATAGCTCTCTGAATGGGCGCGGCGCCTCTGTATGCGGGTAAAAGCGAGCCGTGTACGTTCACGCATTTATATCGCGGATAGTCAAGCACGTATTTCGGGAGTATCTTACCGTAAGCGACCACAACGCAAATTTCGGGCGCAAGCTTTACAAGAAGCTGTGCGAATTCTTCGCTTCGAAGGCTTTGCGGCTGATAAACCGAAAGCTCCTTTGAAAGTGCGAACTCTTTAACGGGGGAGGGTGTGAGTATGCGTTTTCTTCCGACGGGTTTGTCGGGTTGGGTGACTACGCCGCATATTTCGTGCCCTGCGTTTATAAGCGCTTCTAGGCTTCGCTTTGCGAAGTCGGGAGTGCCCATAAAAAGTATCTTCATAAATTAACCCTCTCTCAAACTGCTTTCGGGTACCATTTCAACGCAAACGTCCAAGAAAAGCTTTCCGTCAAGATGATCTATCTCGTGGCAGAAGGCTCTTGCGAGTAAGTCCTCGCCCTCGTATTCAACGCGCTTGCCCTCTCTGTTTACGGCACTTACCTTGACTTTATAGGGGCGCTTTGTAATTCCCCATTCGTGAGGGCAGGAAAGACAGCCTTCAAGCTCCTGCTGTTCGCCTTCTTTGTAGGTTATCTCGGGATTTATGAGCTCTATAGGCTCATCGTCGGGGTCAAGCATAATGATACAAATTCTCTTTAATACGCCGACTTGGGGAGCGGCAAGACCTACTCCGCCGACTTTGATGAGTGTCTCGCGCATATCGTCAAGGAGTGTCGTAATACGGGAAGTGATACCCGTGACCTCTCTTGATTTCTTTCTTAAAATTTCATCGCTTTTATTTACAATTTTCAAAATAGCCATTGTAATATCCTCTTTTTACACGTTCGAGGGGCACATATCCGCATTTATGTTTACCGTTTTCGGTGCTACGGAAGGAAAGCTTTTGAGCGCTTCCGATATGAGTTCCCTCGTCCTTTTATTATTTTTACACTTTAATATCAGTTTCATTCTGTAAGAATTATTTAGTTTGTAAATTCCCGCTTCAAACGGTCCGAACAAAATAAGTCTGACGTCTGTATATTTTTGTTTGTTCAAATCTTCTATAAGTTTTTTAAACGCACCTGCGCCGAGCATAAGATCGTGCTCCGAGCCTGAATACAGATTTACGAGTACGAAATCGCAAAACGGTGGAAAGAGCATTTCCTTGCGAAGTGCTATCTCGTTTTTATAAAAGCCCTCGTAGTCTTGATTTGCCGCATAGTTTATGACAGCGTTTTTCGGCGAGTAGGTCTGTATTATCGCAAGGCCCTTTTTATTTGCTCTGCCGGCACGGCCCGCACACTGCGTTATAAGTGAGAAGGTGCGCTCATTTGCTCTGTAGTCATCGCTGTGAAGCGACATATCCGCCGACAGTACGCCGACTAAGGTAACGTCGCGAAAATCGTGTCCCTTCGTGACCATTTGCGTTCCGACCAATATATCCTTACCGTCCGTGAAGCTGTCAATTATCTTTTTATGCGACATTTTGCCCACGGTAGTATCCGCGTCCATACGGATATAGCTCATATCGGGCAAGGCGTTTTCGAGTTCTTCTTCCACCTTTTGCGTACCGAGCCCGAAATATTTAAGGTTTTCCTTTTGGCAGGTTGGGCACTTTGTTGGGGGTGCTACGGTATATCCGCAATAGTGGCACATAAGCTTTTCCGATACGCCTCCGTTACGGTAGTGCTTTTTATGAAGCGTAAGGCTTACGCTGCAGTTTGGACACATCACAGTTTCTCCGCACGCACGACAACTCATAAATACGTGAAAGCCACGGCGGTTTAAGAAAAGTACGCTTTTTTCGTTTCGCTCCTTTCGCGCCGCGAGTTCTGCTATAAGCTGTTTTGAAAGAATGTCGCTTGCACCGTATCCGTTATATCGCATATCCGCGATCATCGTATCGGGAAGACGTGCGTCGCCGTAGCGCTCCGTGAGCTTAATTAAGGTATAGTCGCCCTTTTCTGCTTTGTAGTAGCTCTCTACAGAGGGCGTTGCAGATGCAAGAAGGAGCATCGCGTTGTTATATCCGCAACGGAATCTCGCGATATCTCTTGCGTGATATTTCGGAGCGATATCGGATTTATAGGAATCCTCTTGCTCCTCGTCTATGATTATAAGTCCGAGCCTTTTCGTAGGTGCGAATATCGCGGATCTCGTTCCGATAACGAGATCGACGTCGCCTCGACTTACCGACTTCCACGCATCGTGCCTTTCGCCTATCGAAAGAGCCGAGTGGAATACCGCTACGCGTTCTTTGTAGAAGCTTACGAATATCTTTACGGCTTGTGGCGTTAAGGCGATTTCCGGCAGGAGCATTATAACCTGCTTTCCGCTTTCAATGACCTTGTCGATGAGCTTTTTCATAACCATCGTTTTGCCGCTTCCCGTTATGCCGAAAAGCAGAGCCGCCTTAGCCTTTTCTTCCAAAAAGAGCTTTTCAAGGCTGTCGTATGCGTTTTGCTGTGCCTTTGATAAAGAGACTTCGCTCGGAGTTTTTGTTTCCTCGTAAAGCAAAGAGAAGGGATTTCGCATTACTTCCCTTTTTTCTGACTTGATATATCCGTGCCGTTTCATCGTATTTATAACGGACGAGGTGACGGGAAGCTTTGTAAGTATGTCGCTTCTTGTAAGCTCACCGTATTCGGTGAGATACTCAGCAAGCAAAAGTTGCTTTGGGGTAAGCTCTGTGTCGCTTATGGAAAAACCTTCGGCAAGGCTTATGTAATTCTCGAACTTATCGCCACTTTTCGTATTTTTTATCGGCACCTTTCGTATTATACCAAGCTTCACAAGAGCGCCCACAGCAGTTTTGGCTTCATCGCCGAATTCTGCTTCAAGCATAGCGTCGGTGACGGTACTTCCCTCGGATATAAACGCAAGCACCGCCTTGGTCTTGTCGTTTACAAGCTTTTCATATCCGTCTTTTTCGACTACTTCGTACGTAAGCTGTGCCATAGCAGAGGCGTAGGAGGGCATAACCGTTTTATACGCCGTACCGACAGTGCAAAAGCACCTCTCGCTTACGAACTCGCAGAGCCGTAACGCTTCGTCGGAAAGCATTGTTTCGGGATTTATAACTTCTAAAATAAGTTTTATGCGTTTTGCACTCGTTTTGTCGTGCAAAGAATGCACGAGCGCTATCATACGCTTATTTGATGCACCGAAGGGCACCAAAACGAGCATACCGGGCTTTACTATCTGCTTTAACGGCTCGGGAATAGCGTAGTCAAACTGCTTATCGACAGAATAAGGGCAGTCGAGAATACTGACTTTAGCGTAATTTATTTCCGTTATATTCATATCTCGCCGCCCTTTCTTTATTTTTATCCGTTTACTGTACTATCTTGTATTCGCCTTCTGCGAGCTTTTCCAAAGCCACTTCGACCATATTCTGATCAACGAGCTTTGCCTTTTTTTCGGGGTATGCGTCGTATGCGCCGCTTGTGTATTTTTCATTTAAGTCTCTTGCTGTTTTAGCCGCCGCGATTGCTATTTTGTATCTGTTCACCTTGTTGTTTTGTGTGAGCTGTTCGATTGAAGGCTTCATAAGTATTCTCCTTTATTTTTTAAATTTATCAAAAATTCCGCGCTTTTTTTCAAGGCTGTCGCCAAATTCTTTAAGTATTTTCTTTTGCTCGGACGTAAGCGACTTCGGTATCTCCACGATGACTCTGAAGAGAAGGTCGCCTCTGTTTTTGGAGTGAATAACGGGAACGCCTTTGCCCTTTATCGTAAAGAGCGTTCCGCTTTGCGTACCCTCGGGAATGGTAAACTTTACGGGTTCTTCAAGCGTAGGTACTTCTATCTGCGCGCCTAAAGCGGCTTCTACTATGTTTAAAGTCATCTCGCAGTATAGGTTATAGCCGTCGCGCTCAAATATCTTATGCGGCTTTACCGAAGCGACGATTATGAGGTCACCCGAGGGGCCGCCGTTTTCTCCCGCATTACCTTGACCGCGAAGCACTACTCTTTGACCGTCGTCTATTCCCGCGGGGATATCTACTTGGAGCTTCTTTTGCTTTCTTACGCGTCCGCCTCCTCTGCAGTTTGAGCAGGGCTTTTCGATTATTTTACCCGTTCCGTGACAGTTTTCGCAGACTTTGGTCGTTTGGAACATACCAAATGCCGTTCTTTGCGATACTTTTACTTGACCCGTTCCGCGACAGGTATTACAGGTCTTGGGGCTTGTGCCCTTTGCCGCTCCCGTGCCGTGACATTCGTCACAGGTCGCTATTTGCTGGAAGCTTATCTCCTTGGTACAGCCAAACGCCGCTTCTTCAAAGGAGAGGATTACTCTCTGCGCGATGTTATCGCCTTGTATCGGTGCATTACGTCTTGACTCGGCTCTGCCGCCGCCGAATATATCGCCGAATATATCACCGAAATCAAAACCGCCAAAACCGCCGAAACCGCCAAAACCGCCGCCTCCGCCTCCGCCTGCACCGTAGCTTGGGTCGACGCCCGCATGTCCGTAAGCATCGTATTTAGCCTTTTTGTCCGCATCGGATAAAACGCCGTAGGCTTCGTTCACTTCTTTGAATTTCACCTCGGCTTCCTTGTCGCCGGGATTCACGTCGGGGTGATATTTTTTGGCAAGGCTACGGTATGCCTTTTTTATCTCATCCGAGGATGCTCCTTTTGAAAGACCGAGCACCTCGTAATAGTCCCTTTTTTCTTCTGCCATAATTTCCTCTCAAAGCACCCGTAGGGAATGGGTGAAAATCCCATTCCCTTCGGTATACTTACTTATTTGTTGTCGTCTGATACGTCCTTGAAGTCCGCATCGTAAGCGCCGCCGTTGTCGGCAGAGCCTTGGTCTGCACCGGGAGCGCCCTGTGCCTGTGTTTGCTGTGCATAGAGCTTCTGTGAAAGCTCGCCGAATACCTTTTCAAGTGCCTCGGTTTCGCTCTTCATTGCGTCGTAGTTATCGTTCTTGATAGCTTCCTTTACTTTCTCAAGCTGCGCTTTAACGGGAGCCGTGTCGCCTTCGGGAAGCTTACCGTCGATTTCGGAAAGTGCCTTTTCAGCCTTTGCCATAATTCCCTTAAGACCGATTGCAAGAACTTTGCCGTAGTCAACGGTAACGTGACCTACACCGTTGTAAAAATAGTTACCCGCTGTAAAAAAGTTATGTTCTATTGCAAGA
>CALCTE010000114.1 GCA_937893885.1 uncultured Clostridia bacterium
ACGCCGCCGTTTAACGGCTCGTCCGTAAGCAATCCCGAAAGTGTGATTTCATCACCGACCTTAAACTGTGTCATATTGATCGCGTCGGGGTCGTCGTACTCCGTAGGGATAATGCCCCTTAAAATCGTTCCCCCGAAATTTTGCTCCGTTATTTTGTATGCAGGAACACGGAGAATGACTTCTTCTCCCGACATTATCTTGTCTATATTGATCTCGCCATCAATAACAGAATCCTTTAATTTTTCCAAGCTCTCCCGACTATAACCGACGATCTCACTACTTACCAATATGTCATTTTCTTTATAGTTAAAGGTATTCCAAATGAGATCATAATTATTGATACTCATAGACATTGCCATATTGTAGTTGCCGTCAAGAATGGAATCACAACCGTCAAAATAGCTGTCAATGCTGCCCTTTGTCAGCAAGAGGTTCATTTTCTGATTTTCTCGGTATGCCAAAATTTTAGAAACTCCGGGAATGGACGCAACGGAATCAATAAAATCTTGATCAGCCCCGTTCTTTTCGTAATTGTTCGTGAAAAGCAAAGGGGTTATTTGTTCTCCCGTGACTTTATCCGTAAGCGGCGGTGCATTGATCAGCTTTGAGGAAAACTGAAAGTCATAATCATTTTGGACATAGCCCGAATCAGTTTCCGTTATATCCTCCGTGAAATAGTTTCTGTAAGCAATTCCATAAGACAACAACGTACACGATAATGAAATCAGCAGTACAATCGCTATAATGGCTTTGCGATTTTTGAACATATCCAATTTGAATATGCTAATTTTTGCGTTGGTGTTTTTGTAATGCCTTCCGCTGATCTCGCTGTCAAGTGCAGTTTGCTTTACGATGTAGATTGCATAGATAATAAATACGATTGCCAATCCTATCAAAAGGGAGAGTATCAACGAAACATTTAGCGTCATATTGAAATCGAATATAGGCGCGCTGTATTCGTTATCCAATATCAAATTCAGACAACCCTTTGTAGCGAAGAAACTGAACACGCCCCCCGTTATCACGCCAAGTATCAGAATAGAAACCGTTTCAAAAACAAACACAAAGAAAATATCCCGCTTATTCATACCGAGCAAAAGGTAGTTCCGTATTCTCGCAAGAAGCTTTGTCTTGTTCATAATCAAGATGGTAATTACTATCAACAGAGAAATTACATACATCAAGATCATAAAACTTTGAGGGATAGAGAAATTGTCGCTTGCGTCAAAAGAGCCGTTGCTTGTGAAAAGTCTTAAAGTATCATCGTTTGGATTCACAATACCCGCTTCTTTTTCGATTACAATTTGCTGTGTGATACTGTGGCTTTTATCAAAAACTTGTTCAAGACGGCTTTGCGTGATAAAAGCGTTGACGGGCGTAATATTATCTTCTATCTGCTTTTCTCCGCGAGGCCATAAACGCCCGAAGTCGTTTATGATTCCGCAAAGTGTATATGTCTGATTATCAATCGTAACCTCTTGACCTACACCGTTAGCCCCCAATTCGTTTGCAATACCTTCCGTCAAAGCAATTTCATTATCGCCCTCGGGAAAGCGTCCTTCTTTTACGGTGATACAGCCAAGCCGTATTGCTTCTGCGTCCGCAAAGCCCAAATTGAGTTTTTTATTGCCCTCTAATGCTATGGTATCAGCCGTGTAGAACACACCGTAGCTTTGGTATCGGTAATTCGGCAACAGACTTTCAAATTCATCATCGGTGAGTGTTGAAAGATCGGATATTTTATCCCGATAATATATTTCATCGTATATTCCATAAACTACGGTGTTTTGTTCTTTAACGGTTGTAATAATACTGTTTGTCGTATTATACAGAAACATCGGTACAAGCGTAAGAATACAAATTGCCGCAAGCAACAGCTTGTTTCCGTTGTTTCTTCGTAGCAGACTTTTTAAGGATATTTTGATTAAATTCAATGTATGTTTCATTGCTGTACCTCGCGGACTAACTTTCCGTCACTCATTCTGTAAACCTTATGAGCGATTTTCAGCCATTCAAGGTCGTGTGTTACGATAACATACGTTTGACCTTGTTCCTCATTGGTGCGCTTCACAAATGCCATTAGCTTATTACCCGATTCAAGATCAAGATTTCCCGTCGGCTCGTCTGCAAGAATGATTGACGGCTCCATTAGTAAAGCTCTTGCTACTGCGGTACGCTGTCTTTCGCCGCCCGATAATTGCGACGGATAGAAATGTTTTCTCTTTTCCAAATCCAAGATCGCAAGAAGTTCGCGTTCTCTTTTGGTATCATACGGCTTTCCCGCTATGTCAAAAGGAAGTCTGATATTATTGATAACCGACAGTTCATTTATGAGATTGAAACTTTGATAAATGAAGCCGCATTTTTGATTGCGGATTTTCGCACGTTCCTTTTCGCAGAGCTTATAAAGATTCTTGCCGTCTAACAGTACCTCGCCCGAATCCGGGACAATAAGCCCACCGAGAATATTAAGAAATGTGCTTTTACCCGATCCGCTTTTTCCGATCACAACAACAATCTCGCCTTTGTTTATATCTAAAGTCGTACTTTTGAGCGCGTGGACTTGTGTGTTTCCGATTTTGTAGTTTTTGGATATACCTTTTACAGTTAGTATTTTCCCCATAATCATCACTCCTTGATATAAAAATAACCTTGCCACTTTCGATAGCAAGGTTATTTTAACATTCAAATATCAAGAAAATATCATAACTGAAAAATTATTTGCAAGAAAATGAAGCGACAACACACGCACCCGCGCCGTCGTTATTTGTCAGCTTCAATGCGCCCTTGTGCTTTTCACACAGTATTTTACATAGATACAGACCAAGCCCAAAATGAAGCTCACTATCATTTTGATTTCCCGTATAGTAGGGCGCGGTCGCTGTTTTCAGTTCTTCTTCCGAAAAGCCCGTCCCGTCGTCTGATACGGAGATAATCAGATGATCTTCCGACACACAGCAAGATACGGTTATTGACTTTACGGCATAGCGAACGGCATTTGAAACGATATTTTCAAATACTTGCATAATTATATTTGCGTCAACATTTATGTTCTCGGATTCTGCCGCGATTTCAAAGTGAGATTCAATACCGCTTTCTTGACAGAGCATTTCCAATGTTTTTTCTAATTGATTTGAAAAATCGTTTGTACGGGTACACTTAATTTGTATCGGTTGATCTTCCAATTTGCTCATCGTACCCATACTGTAAACATAGCTTTCAATTCGTTCTATGTTCTTTGATACGGTACTCAATATTGCCGCCTTTTTTTCCTCCGAAACGTCTGACCTCATATAGACCTTTTCAAGAAGCTCGACGTTTCCTCTCATAACAGTAAGCGGTGTTCGGAGTTCGTGAGAAAAAGCCTTGTTGAGTTTTCGTCTTTCCTCAATCATTCTCCACATCGTTCGGTTATTATCCACAAGCGACAACCGCATTTTTTCAAAAGAAGAACAAAGCTGTCCAAGCTCGTCATTTCCGCTGTAATCTACAACGAAGTCAAGGTTATCATCGGAAATATTTTCGGAAGCATTTATTAAAAGTTTTATTGGCTTTTGTAGCTTACCGAAATAAAAGATAACGGCACCGATCGCAATACTGACAATACACCAGAAAAAAGAGGAATACTCATAGATCATTGTGTAGAAATCATACGCTTGTTTATCTTCCTCGGAAAACGGAAGACGACCTATATAATGCGTAACACGATATTCCGATTCGCCCACTTTCTCGGTTTCCTGTTCAACCGAGATATATTTTGCCTCAATGAGTTGTATTTTTTCACTTACAAAGCTCATTGTTGTTTTTGAAAGAATTACCGCTACTATGATAAAAAATGACATAACGATGATCAGCGCGGGCATTAGCGGTATTCTTGAAATGACTTTCTTTAGTTTTCCCATTTATAACCGCACCCCCATACTGTTGCAATGTATGATTTACAGCCTGCTTCTGTAAATTTTGCCCGTATCTTTCGGATATGTTCAACTACCGTCATAGAGTAGCC
>CALCTE010000115.1 GCA_937893885.1 uncultured Clostridia bacterium
AAACAAAACTCGATCCCGACGATCCCGTAACACTGACAATGTGGCACGTGTACGGCGAACAGGCAGACTCCCCGATGAACCGACTGATACAAGAATTTAACGAAACGGTTGGTTTGGAGAAAGGTATCATCATCGACGTTACGATGATGTCAAACGCAGCACAAATCGGAAAGAAATTATTGGACGCACAGAACGACGTTCCGGGTGTTCCGGCTATGCCCGATCTGTTCTTCTGCCATAACAACAATGCAGAAGAATTGGGTGCGGATAACTTGGTGAATTGGAAAGACCTGTTTGCCGGGGACGAGCTGAACCATTATGTGCCGGAGTTCTTGGAGGACGGAATGGTTGGAGATACCCTTGCAGTATTTCCCGTATCCAAGTCCACTCACGTGCTGTTTATTGCAGGCACACAGTTTGACCGTTTTGCAAAAGAAATGAACGTATCCTATTCCGACCTAAATACTTGGGACGGCTTCTTTGCCGTTGCCGAAAAGTATCACACTTGGTCGGGCGGCAAACCGTTCTGCGCTTTGGATTATCCTATCCGCTGTGTTGAGCTGAACGCACTTTCAAAAGGTGCTGAGAATTTCTACACCGAGGATGGTTGGTATGACTTCGGAAATGAAATCTTCAAAGAGTCCTGGATGGAGTTTGCCGAGTCGTTAGCAAAGGGACATATTGTTGTTTCCGACCTGTATTCCAACACACAGGTTATGACTGGTGAGGTTGTATCGGGCATCGGCTCCTGCGCATCCATTCTTTATTACAATGATACGGTTACATATCCTGACAACACGACCGAGCCGATGAACCTGCAGGTTCTCCCGCTTCCGAAGACCGAGGGAGAGGATCTGCTTGTAACGCAGGCAGGCGTTGGTCTTTGTGCATATAAAACTACCGAGCAAAAAGCGGAAGCCGCTGCCGTATTTGCCCGTTGGCTTACCGAGAGCGAACGCAATCTTGAATTTGTGGCTTCTACCGGATATATGCCCGTAAACAAGGATTCTTTTGATAAGATAAAGGAATACAATTTTACAACCGAAGCATATAAGAATCTTTACACTACGCTTAACTCGGTAAATGAAACCGCAACCGCTGTCAGAGAGCCATCCTTTGTTGGTTACTATGCAAAGATCAATCCCTTGTATGATGGACTTCGTAAACTGCAACCCCAGCTTGCAGAAAGATATAAAAACGGTGAAGAAGCCGCCAAACTTGCTGCTGAAACATGGGAGTTGTTCAAATCTGTAAAGTAAGGCGGTGATGGTATGAAATTGTTATCCGCTTTTTCTGAGAAGAAACAGTCAATGAAGCGAAAACTGTTCGGATATATGTTTCTCCTTGCGGTACTGCTGTTGGTTTTGGTGTTTGCGGGATTGCTCTTGATCGGACAGTTCACAGGCATAAAGCAAAAAACGTATGAAACCTTAGAGTTCCAAGCAGATGTGTTTGAAAGACAAATTGACGCACATATCGACGGTTTGGCAGTAATGGGCATCCAGCTTTCAAGCGATGCCACAACTGCCATTGAAAACTATCTTGCAGATAACCGTATCGCATTTTCCGACTTGAACAATTCGGAAAAGAATGTTTCGGGTGTTCAAGAAGCCTTGTTTGACATACTCAAGCATAAGCTGATGGAAACCGATTGCTCCGGTGCTTTTATCGTACTGGATGCATCGGTAAATACATCCGTTGAAAATGCGGCGCAATCCCGCACAGGTCTTTATCTGCAACATAGTTCCTTGGATTCCTCCGATAACGGCATTTTGCTTTACAGAGGGCTTTCCGATCTTGGCAAAAAGCACGGGGTTATGCCACACAGAAAATGGCGTTTGGAGTTCAGTACGGATTTGTTTCCTAACTATGCTCAACTGATAAAAGGTTCGGAGTTGCCGCTACAATGTTCCTATCGAATTTCCGATGTGTTTACATTAACCGGCACTTCGGAAAGAGCTATCTTATTCACACTTCCAATTATAGGCGATGACGGAGCGATATATGGTTTGTGCGGATTTGAGATAAGCGAAAGTTATTTTAGGCACGTATTCAGCCAGCCTACTAATTTAGATCACGTTGTCTTTGCCGTGAACAGCGGTAGTGACGGCATAAAAAATGCCGCTGACTCTTTCAGTTGCGGCATTGCAAACGGATATTACTTAGCACCTAAAGGAGAATTCACTACTTCTTCCTTTGGAAACGGTTTGACCTTGTTTGAGGGAAACCCCACTTCATATATTGGAGTGACAAAGCAAATCAAACTTTGCAAAGATGATTGCGACTTTTCCATATCGGTACTTATTCCAAAGCAGGATTACAACAGTTGGTCCGCGAATAATACCGTGCGGATTATACTGCTTATGCTTCTTCTCGTTACGGCAACTGTGGGATGCTGTTTCTATTTTTCTCGCAGGTTCTTGTTACCGATCAAACGGGGGTTGGAGCAAATCAAGCATAAGGAATACGGCGGATATTCCAATGTTACGGAGATTGACGATTTGTTTGCTTTTCTTGCTGAGCAAGACCGCAAAAACGAGGCGGCACTTGCGGAAACGGAAAGAGAAAAGGCAAAGATGCAGACCACGCTCGACCAAATGACCAACGAAAAGAACGAAGCCGAACAGAACGCCGCAAGGTTGGCATATTCAAGGAAAAACGAAGTTGATCCATACGATTACGAACAGTTCCTTATGGGCGTAAAAACGCTTACATCTATGGAACGTACCGTGTTTGAGTATTACCTTGCGGGCAAAAGTGTGAAACAAATTGTTGAACTGGCAGGTATCAAAGAGTCAACCGTTCGTTTCCATAACCGCAATATTTATTCCAAGTTAGGCGTGAACTCGCTGAAACAGTTGCTATTATATGCTGCAATTATGAAACAGGACGAAGAAGGAGGTACAAACCTATGACATTGGCAGATAGACTAAATAAAATTATTGACGAAAAGAACATTTCAAAGAGAGAATTTGCAAAACAGGTCGGTATTTCCGAGAATTATGTTTATACGCTGACAGGCGAAAGTAATAAAATCACAACCCTTTCGCCAATGCTCGCAAAGGTAATTGCGATGGAATTTGGATATGACCCGGAATGGATCCTAAACGGAGAAAAGAAATAAAAGAAAAACTAAACCTCTGCATCCAAAAAATGCAGAGGTTTAGTTTCAATAGATTTTCGTTATGAAAAAGTCTTCGTCGGGAGCAAAAGCACCTCCCAGCCTGTGAAAACCGTAGAGTTTTTTGCCGTTGGCTGTTCTTGAAATGTCAGCCGTTATATCCACA
>CALCTE010000116.1 GCA_937893885.1 uncultured Clostridia bacterium
GAAAGCGTTATAATGGAGCTTCCCTACGTGCTTGAATGCGGAGTAAGCCCCGCACCCGACGAGGTGAGAGGTCAGGTCGTTAAGGCATCTATTGTGCTTGTAAAGGGAACTGAGCCGACCGAGGAACTCAAAAAAGAGATTCAAGAATACGTTAAGAAGCACACCGCTCCGTATAAGTATCCGAGAATAGTCGTGTTCAAAGATGAGCTTCCCAAGACTGCGAGCGGAAAGATACAAAGAAGCAAACTTTAATATTACCGTAAAGGAGAGATATAAATGAAGTCAAATTTCACATTCATTAAAAACGAAGCACCCAAAGCAAAGCCCGAGGACGAAAGTAAGCTCGGCTTTGGTAAGATCTTCACAGACCACATGTTCCTTATGAACTACAGCGTAGAAAAGGGTTGGCACGATGGAAGAATCGTTCCCTACGGTCCCATAGCGCTTGACCCCTCTGCGATGGTATTCCATTACGCGCAAGAGCTTTTCGAGGGTATGAAGGCATACCGTCACGAAAATGGCGAGATAAAGCTTTTCAGACCGAATAAAAACATCGAGCGTATGAATAACACCTGCGACAGACTTTGTGTACCGAGAATCGACCCCGAGGTTGCGCTTGAAGCTATATGCGCACTCGTTGAGGCGGATAAGGATTGGATACCCAAGAAAGACGGCACATCCTTGTACATTCGTCCTTTTATAATTGCAACCGACCCCTTCCTCGGCGTTCACCCCGCAAAGACTTATATCTTTGCTATCATTCTTTCTCCTGTCGGCTCATATTATGCCGCAGGTATCAACCCCGTTAAGATCATGGTTGAGAGAGAGTACGTGCGCTGCGTAAAGGGCGGAACGGGACTTGCAAAAGCGGGCGGCAACTACGCGGCAAGCCTTATCGGTCAGCAGAAGGCAGAGGAAAAGGGATTTGCACAGGTATTGTGGCTTGACGGCGTACACCGCAAGTACATAGACGAAGTCGGTGCGATGAACGTATTCTTCGTAATTGACAACGTGGTAATTACTCCCTCGCTTGAGGACGGAAACATTCTCCCCGGCGTAACACGAGCATCTTGCGTAGAGCTTCTTCGCGAGTGGGGATATAAGGTCGAGGAAAGAAAGCTTTCCATCGACGAAGTAATTGAAGCACAAAAGACAGGCAAACTTAACGAAGCGTTCGGTACGGGTACTGCCGCAGTTATCTCTCCCATCGGCGAGCTTTATGACGAGGGTATAAACTATATCGTAAACAACAACGAGATCGGCCCCATCGCGCAAAGACTTTACAATGAGCTTTACGGTATGCAGACGGGCAAGGTCGAGGATTATATGAAATGGACATATCCTATAAAAGCTTCCCTGTAAAAAG
This sequence comes from uncultured Clostridia bacterium, assembly GCA_937893885.1. Lineage (GTDB taxonomy): Bacteria > Bacillota > Clostridia > Oscillospirales > CAG-272 > CALCTE01. The sequence continues at coordinate 1,367 of CALCTE010000116.1, forward strand.
AGTAAACCTCTTTTGCGGACACTATGGAAGCGGAAAAACGAATATTGCCGTAAATTACGCGATGGCGCTTAAAAATGCGGGACTTTCCGTAGCCATAGCGGATATGGACGTGGTAAATCCGTATTTTCGCACGAAGGACAGCGAAAAAGAGCTTTTGGCGGCGGGAGTTGACGTCATATCGCTTCCGTTTGCAAATACGAGCGTAGACCTTCCCGCCTTGCCGGGTGAGCTTTACGGGCTCGTTCAGCAAAGAGGAAGACACGCCGTTTTGGACGTAGGCGGCGACGACAGAGGCGCTTACGCTCTCGGAAGATACGCGCCTTATATATTGGAAGAAAACGATTATGCGATGTTTTTCGTTGCAAACTTCTACAGACCCTTAACGCGAAATGCCCAAGAAGCTTACGCGATAATGAAGGAGATAGAAGCGGCGTGCAAAATACCGTTTACCGCGATAATCAACAATTCCAATTTAGGCGAAGAAACGACTGCCGAAGCTATAGAAAAAACGCAAAAAGAGGCAGAGGCGCTTTCAAAGATAAGCGCACTTCCCATAGCTTACGTAAGCTGTAGGGAAGACCTTGCCGAAAAAATAAACGCGGAGAGGGTATTTCCCTTGAAGCTTCAGGAAAAAATCTTTTAAACGAAGGAGAATATAAAATGGCAAAGGTTACGTTTGACACGGACAGATGTAAGGGTTGCGGACTTTGCGTTACCGTATGCCCTAAAAAGATCATCGTACTTTCCAAGGAAAAAATAAACAGAAAGGGACATTCACCGGCTGAAATGACCGATCAGGAAAAGTGCATTGCTTGTGCATTTTGCGCAACTATGTGCCCCGATTGTGTTATCACCGTTGAGAAGTGAGGTGGCTTAAATGGCAGAAAAGGTTTTGATGAAGGGTAACGAAGCTATTGCAGAGGCGGCTATCCGCTCGGGTTGCAGACATTACTTCGGCTATCCCATAACACCTCAAACAGAGGTTGCCGCATATATGGCAAAGCGTATGCCCAAGATAGGCGGCGTATTTTTGCAGGCTGAAAGTGAAGTTTCGGCTATAAATATGGTATACGGCGTAGCGGGCACGGGACTTCGTGTTATGACGTCCTCGTCTTCCCCCGGAATATCCTTGAAGCAGGAGGGTATCTCTTACATAGCGGGCGCAGACCTTCCCGCACTTATCGTCAACGTGCAAAGAGGCGGCCCCGGTCTCGGCGGCATTCAGCCCTCCCAGTCCGACTATTTCCAAGCAACCAAGGGCGGCGGACACGGCGACTATCATCTTATAGTTTTAACGCCTTCTTCCGTTCAGGAGATGGCAGATATGACCTCCCTTGCATTTGACCTTGCGGATAAGTATCTTATGCCCGTTATGCTTCTTGCGGACGGTACTATGGGACAGATGATGGAGCCTGTAGAGCTTCCCGAGGAAAGAACCGTTACGTCAGAGGATAAGCCTTGGGCAGTCACCGGAACGAAGATGAAGAGAAAGCACAATATCATCAATTCTCTTTACCTTGTACCCGACGAGCTTGAGAAGAAGAATTTTGAGAGATTTGAAAAATATAAGCTGATCGAAGAAACGGAAGCAAGATACGAGAGCTTTATGATGGACGACGCGGAGTACTGCGTAGTCGCTTTCGGTATTGCCGCAAGAGTATCGAGAAACGCGGTTATCGCCGCGCGTAAAGAGGGCATAAAGGTCGGAATGATCCGTCCTCTTACGGTATGGCCCTTCCCCAAAAAGCCCATTGCAGAAGCCGCAGATAAAGTTAAAGGCTTCTTAAGTGTAGAGCTTTCGATGGGACAGATGATCGAGGATATTAAGCTTGCCTCGGAGTGCAAGAAGCCCGTATTCCTTTGCAACCGTGCAGGCGGAATGATCCCCACTCCCGAAGAGGTTATAGAAGCGATCAAAAAGATGAAGGGAGAGTGCAAATAATGACAGTATTTGAAAAGCCGAAAAGCCTTACCGAGAAAGAGCTTCACTATTGCCCCGGTTGCACCCACGGTATTATTCACCGCTTGGTTGCGGAGGCTATCGATGAACTTGGCATCGAGGGAAAGACAATAGGTGTCGCACCCGTAGGATGCGCGGTTATGGCTTATGATTATTTTGCTTGCGATATGGTCGAGGCGGCTCACGGAAGAGCTCCTGCCGTTGCAACGGGCATCAAGCGCGCTTTGCCCGAAAACATCGTATTTACCTATCAGGGTGATGGTGACCTTGCTTCCATCGGTATGGCGGAGACGGTGCACGCCGCAACAAGAAACGAGAATATAACCGTAATCTTCGTAAACAACGCAATTTACGGCATGACGGGCGGACAAATGGCACCCACCTCTCTTCCCGGTCAGGTCACACAGACCTCTCCCTACGGCAGAGACGTAGCGACAGCGGGATATCCCGTAAAGGTCAGCGAGATGCTTTCGACGCTTGATGGACCCGAATTTATCGCAAGAGTTGCGGTAAATAACGTAAAGAACGTCAAGAATGCAAAGAAGATGATAAAGAAGGCGTTCGAAAATCAGGTTAGCGGCAAGGGATTTTCTCTTGTTGAGGTCGTTTCCACCTGTCCTACAAACTGGGGAATGACACCCGAGAAGGCTCTTGAGTGGGTAGACGAAAAGATGATACCCTACTATCCTCTCGGTGTATACAAGGATAAGAGCGCAAAGGAGGCAGAGTAATATGACTACACAGATCTTAATTGCCGGCTTTGGCAGTCAGGGCGTACTTTTCGCGGGAAAATTCCTTGCTTATAAGGCGCTTCTTGAAGGTAAACAGCTTTCTTGGCTTCCCTCCTACGGTCCCGAAATGAGAGGCGGCACTGCAAACTGCAGCGTTATCATAAGCGACGAGCTTGTAGGCTCTCCCATCGTATCAAAGCCCGACGTGCTTATTGCGATGAACCTTCCCTCACTTGATAAATACGAGGACGCGGTGGTTTCGGGCGGAACTATCTTCGTTGACTCCACTCTCATCGAGAGAAAGGTCACAAGAAGCGACGTCAAGGTGGTATATATTCCCTCAACGGCACTTGCGCAGTCTATAGGTGCCCCCACACTTTCCAATATGATAATGATGGGTAAATTCTTAAAGGAGTGCAACGCGGTAAGCTATGACGATCTTGAGGGAGCGCTCAAAAAGATAGTTTCCGCAAGACACGCAGATTTATTTGACGTAAACTTAAAGGCTGTAAATTGCGGCTACAATTACGAAAATAAATAAAAGGTATTGACAAACCGTAATAAATAGTATAAAATTCAAATTAAGTAGATAGAGGCGCGGCTTTTGAAAAGTAGCATAGCCTTTCATACCCGGCGGGGTTTTGAGGCTTTGCGAAAGGCAAGACCGCCGAAGATGTACTGCGGCGGCAGTGCTTCTGGTAGCACGAAATAAGATTCGTTCTACTGTCGCATATACTTGCGGAGGGCTATCTCGAATTTATGTATTACTTTACGGACATAATCGAGAGGTTTTCGTATTTTATGCGAAAACCTCTTATTATTTTTAAAAATTAAGCTAAGTTTATGGAGGACGTTATGAAAAACACGGTATTCAAAGGCGTAGCAACGGCACTTATCACACCTTTAACGAAGGACGGTATCGATTACGAAAAATTCGGTGAACTTATCGACTGGCAGATAGAAGAAGGCGTAAATGCACTTGTTGCAGTCGGAACGACGGGAGAGGGCTCAACGCTTACTGATAAGGAGCACAGGGACGCTATAGAATTTTGCGTAAAACGCGCGGCGGGCAGAGTTCCCGTTATTGCAGGCACGGGCTCAAACGATATAGATTACGCAATAAGCCTCACGAAATTTGCCTGCGAAGTCGGTGCGGACGCAATGCTTCTTGTAACGCCTTACTATAATAAGGCGACCCAAAGAGGAATGGAGCTTTCGTTTAAGGCTATTGCGGACGCTTCCACAAAGCCCTGCATTCTTTATAACGTACCGGGCAGAACGGGCTGCAACCTTCTTCCCGAGACGGTTGCAAAGCTCGCAAAGCACCCGAATATCGTAGCTATCAAAGAAGCAAGCGGTAACATTTCGCAGATAGCGAAGCTCATCTCGCTTTGCGGCGACGAGATAGACGTTTATTCCGGAAACGACGACCAGATCGTACCGATTATGTCGCTTGGCGGCATCGGCGTTATCTCCGTTTTGTCAAACATAATGCCCGCGAAGACCGTCGAGATATGCGATAAATTCTTTGATGGTGACGTCAAGGGAAGCGCGAAGATTCAGCTTGATCTTCTCCCGCTTATCGACGCTTTGTTCTGCGAGGTCAACCCCATACCTGCTAAGGCGGCTTGCGCGGCAATGGGACTTTGCGAAAATTATTTAAGACTTCCCCTTTGCACGATGGACGAGAAGAAGGAAGCGGCTATGCTTGAAATAATGAAGGGACACGGACTTATATGAACGTAATAATCAGTGGCGTATGCGGCTTTATGGGTAAACAGGTTTTAGAGCTTGCAAAAAATGCTCCCGAGATAGAGAATATATACGGCATCGACCAAAATGCAGACGGCACGCAAGATTACGAGTGCGCAAGAAGCTTTGACGAAGCGGATTTTGATGCAGACGTCATAATCGACTTTTCCTCTCATCTTGCAACGAAAGCACTTATCGACTACGCCGTAAGGAAAGATATCCCCCTAGTTCTTGCAACGACGGGGCAGACCGAAGAGGAGCTTCAATATATCGCACAAGGCGCAAAGAAGATACCTCTTTTCTTCTCTTCGAACTATTCTCTCGGCATAAGCCTTCTCATAGAAAGCGCAAAGAAGATAGCGGCGGTTATGAACACGGCGGATATCGAGATAGTCGAAACCCACCATAACCGCAAGACAGACGCTCCGAGCGGCACGGCAAAGACTATTGCCGAGGAAATCTGTTCAGTGCGCCAAGAACTGCACTGGGTAAACGGACACGCAGGAAAGAGAGACGCAAGCGAAATAGGTATCCATTCCGTCAGAATGGCAAACAACGTAGGTATACACGAGGTAATAATCGGCACCGACAAAGAGGCGGTGACAATAAAACACGAAGCATATACGAGGGCCGTATTCGCAGAGGGCGCGCTTTGTGCGGCAAAGTTCCTTGAAGGAAAGAGCGCGGGACTTTACGGTATGAAGGATATGCTTAAACAGAGGTAAACGATGATAAAAGTTGCAATTTACGGCTACGGCAATTTAGGCAAAGGTGTCGAGCTTGCCGTAGAGAAGAATCCCGATATGGAAAACGCGGGAATATTTACCCGCCGCGCACCCGAAAGTGTAAAAACTCTTTTGGGAACGAAGGTATACAGCGCAGACGATATTTTAAATTATAAGGATAAGATCGACGTTTTGGTGATATGCGGCGGAAGCGCGACAGACCTTCCCGAGATGACGCCCGCCCTTTCTGAAAACTTCAACGTCGTTGACTCCTTCGATACTCACGCGGACATTCCCGCTCACTTTGAAAAAGTAGACGCAATCGCAAAAAATGCGAAGACTACAGCGCTCATTTCTGCGGGCTGGGACCCCGGTATGTTCTCTGTTTCCAGAGTATATGCATCGGCAATTTTGCCCGACTGCAAGCAATATACGTTTTGGGGCAAGGGCGTAAGCCAAGGTCACTCCGACGCGATAAGAAGAATTAAAGGCGTTGCCGACGCGCGTCAGTATACCGTACCCATAGAGAAAGCTGTAGAAAGCGTGAGAAGGGGCGAAAACCCCACTCTTACCGCAGGCGAAAAGCACAGACGCGATTGCTACGTGGTGCTTGCGGAGGGCGCGGATAAGGAGTACGTGGAAAACGCCATAAAGACGATGCCCAAGTATTTTGCGGATTATCCCACTACCGTAAATTTCATCTCCCAAGAGGAGCTTGACAAATATCATAAGGGTCTTCCGCACGGCGGAAGCGTAATTTCAAGCGGCACGACGGGAAAGAACAACGAAAATTCTCACACTATAGAATACAAGCTTAACCTTGATTCCAACCCCGAATTTACCGCAAGCGTTCTCGCGTGTTGCGCAAGAGCCGTATATAAACTTGCAAATAGGGGAGAGTACGGTTGCAAGACCATACTTGATATCGCTCCCGCAGAGCTTTCCGCGCTATCGGGCGCAGAGCTTCGCGAAAAAATGTTGTAAAGGAATCTCAAAATGAACCGTGATCTGATATGTCCCAATCTCAAAATAGACGGAAGCGGAGAGCTTCTTATTGCTTCTCAAAGCACGAAAGAGCTTGCAAAGAAGTACGGCACGCCCTTGTACGTTATGGACGAGGAACTTATAAGAAGCCGTTGCAGAGAATATAAAAGTGCCGCAGATAAAGCGTTTTCCGGAAACTATAAGATATTTTACGCATCAAAAGCGGCGTCCTTTAAACAGCTTTACCGTATTATGAGAGACGAGGATATGTATATCGACGTCGTTTCCGCAGGTGAGATAGCGACTGCGTCGGCGGCGGGCTTTCCTATGGAAAG
>CALCTE010000117.1 GCA_937893885.1 uncultured Clostridia bacterium
ATGATCGCGGTCGCGGCAAGCGGCAACGTATATCCCTGTATGCAAATGTCGGGATATTACGAGGCGCACGGTGATATCCTCGGTAACGTAAAGAGCGACGGCTTACAGAGCCTTTTGCAGTGCGGACGGTATCTTTCCGAGGTTTGCACGACGGTAGGTGAGCTTGCCGCAGTCAATCCAAAGTGCGGAAATTGCCCGTACTTCAAGCATTGTGCTGGAGGATGCCGCGCGATCGCATTAACGCTCACGGGAGACAAGATGGGCGTTGACCTTGCGAAATGTCTGTTTTTCGGCAAGGGATATTACGAAAAAATCGAAACACTTATGAATGGGTGGACGAACAGAAGCCCGATGGAGAAATAACTATGGAAAAAACGTTAAAACGGCTTTTTGATTATCAGCGCTTTGCAAACAACAAAAGAATAGCGGATATGATCGCGGATACGGAAAGCCGTTATAACGCCGCTCCGCTTTCAGACGATATGCTGGAGCTTGTCAGCGCGGCTGGAGAAGCCGACGACCAAAGTAAGCTCAAAAAAGGCGGTGACACGGACGATGAGTAGTGTTACGAATATAGACCAAGATAAAGTATATCTTGATTATAAGGACAAAGTAACCGCCTACGTAAGAGGTAAGCTCGCAAACGAGCACGACGTAGAGGATATCGTTTCCACGGTGTTTTTGAAGGTCTATCAAAGGATCGACAGCTTCGATCCTTCAAAAGCGTCATTATCTACGTGGATCTACACGATTACGAGAAACACGGTTATTGATTATTTTAAGAAGAGAAAAATACATATCGAATTTTTGGATGAGATTGCGGCGGATACGTTGCCCGATGATTCGCTTGTTGACAATGAGTTGCTTGAAGATCTTGCGGATGCTCTTGAAACGCTTTCGGAACGAGAGCGGGATTTGATCATTCTGCATTATTACAAGGGATACACACTCAAGCGAATTGCCGAAATGATGGATATGTCTTATATAAATGCGAAACTCATACACACAAAGGCGCTTTCTATGCTTCGGCTTAATATGCGCATTGCGGGGGGAGAATGATAATGGCTAAATTTGAATTGAACCTTACCAACATAGACAAAGCAAGTCAAACTGTTACCGACTTTCTCTCAAACGAAAAGGTTGCTCCCAAAGAGGTACAGAGGATACGCCTTTCCGTTGAGGAGATCCTGCTGAAGTATTTTGATGCCGCAGGTAATGGTGTAAATTTTGAAGTTATCACATCAAAGCGCTTTCGCACATTGAAAGTTGAACTTGCGGTGGCTGGCGACAGCATAGACCCCTTTGCCGATGGCGATGGAGAAGGAACTATTCTGAACAACCTTCTTGCCAATCTTGGTCTTGCACCAACGTGGAGATATAGAAATGGCAAGAATATCATAACCTTTACCGCAAAGAAGCAGAGAAAGATGTCCCAGATATCGCAGCTCGGCATTGCAATTCTTGCTGCGATTGCTCTTGGCTGCATCTGTCTGATGCTGCCCGATAAGGTGTCCACTTTTGTGTCTGCCTCGCTCGTTACACCCCTGTTCGATACTTTTATGGGACTGCTGTCTGCAATTGCAGGCCCCATCATCTTCTTATCGGTGGCTTGGGGTATCTGCGGTATTGGCGATATGGCCACCTTTGGTAAAATCGGCAAGAAAATGATTGGGCGGTTTCTCCTTGTCTCGGTGATTGTCGGAGCGGTGATGACGGTTCTGTTCGCTCTGTTTTTCAAAACATCTGCATCTGGCGGAGCGGCATTTGAGTTCTCTGACCTATACGAAATGATACTGGACATTATTCCGGACAACCTTTTTTCTCCCTTTATTGAAGGAAACTCTTTACAGATTATTTTTATTGCGATTATCGTTGGCCTGACGATGCTGTTCCTCGGCAACAGAATTCCGATAATGATGAATGTGGTCGATCAGTTAAATGTTGTGATGCAGACCATTATGAGCGCGGTAAGCTCCTTTATTCCGTTTTTCGTGTTCGGTAGCATCTTCAATATGATCGTCGGTGGCAATCTGCTTTCCGTTGCGAAATCCTACAAGCTGATACTTGTCATGCTTCTCGGTGATCTGATTTTGATGATAGCGTACTTGCTTCTCGTGTCCGTCAGAAAAAAGGTGGCACCTACCGTGCTTCTTAAAAAGCTGATGCCGACGTATATTATCGGTCTTACTACCGCATCAGCAGTAGCTGCATATCAAACGAACATTACGACCTGTGAAAAGAAACTCGGCATTGATAAAAAACTGATTGATATCGGAATACCGCTCGGACAAGTTATCTTCATGCCTGGTGCAATCGTTCTGTTCGTAGCCGCCGCATTTGGCATGGCCGAAACATACGGTGTCGCTATTACACCGATCTGGATGCTCACCGTATTTATTATCAGCGTGATTCTGGCGATAGCAGCACCGCCTGTTCCCGGAGCTGCACTTACATGCTACACGATTTTGTTTATGCAGCTTGGCATTCCCACAGAGGCGATTGCTGTTGTTATCGCATTGAATGTTATTCTTGAATTTGTTGCAACGGCTGTTAATCTGTTCTGCTTACAAACCGAGCTTGTGGAGCTTTCGGGATCGTTGCAGACACTTAAAACCGATGTGCTACGCAACAAAGCGGTGTAACACAAATCCTTGATTTACTTTATTATTTGACAAAGGCAGGTGGTTAATTTGGATGGTTTCATTGCGTTTATCACGGCAGATACGCTAAAGGTGATCTGGTCGGGATTAAAGGTTACGCTTCTAATTACAGCGGCAGGTCTGTTGCTTGGCACCCTTCTCGCCGCTTTGTTGTGTGCCGCATCTCGTTCCAAAATCATTGTTTTGCGTATTGCCGAGAAAGTGTTTTCCGTTGTTGTACGGGGAACCCCGGTGCTGATGCTTCTGTTGCTTTTGTTTTACGTGGTCTTTGCACAAACCGGTATGTCTGCCGTTATGGTTGCGATCATCGGGTTCGGACTTAACACGGCTGCCCACGTAAGCGAGATTATGAAGAGTGCGCTTATGGCGGTTGATGCAGGACAGGTGAAGGCGGCTCGCGCGTTAGGATTTTCAGCTTGGCAAGCCTTTTGGTACGTTACGTTTCCTCAAGCAGTTGCGTTTGCGCGTCCGATGTACCGTAATGCTACGATCAATCTGCTTCAGTGGACGTCAGTAGTCGGATACGTAACGATCAGTGACCTTACCCGTGTAATCAATCAGCTCGGGGCACGCTCTGCTAAACCCTTTTACAGTCTGTTCCTCGGTATCGTCATTTATTTGTTCGTGGGATATATGATTCATCTCATCTTCAAACTTACCGAACGGAAAGGAGGGAGAGTACGGTGATCAGAGTTGAAAATTTAAGCAAGTCCTTTGGTAAGCTTACGGTACTGCGTGACGTTTCGCTACATATAAAGAAGGGCGAGTGTGTGGCTATTATCGGACCGTCCGGTACGGGAAAAAGCGTATTTCTTTCGTGCTTGAACGGACTTATGACTCCGGATTGCGGAAAGATCTTTATTGACGGAGACGATATTTGCGACAGGCATACGAACATCAATAAGGTGCGAAGCAAAATGGGAATGGTATATCAGGCATTTCATCTGTTTTCACATCTTACGGTAATGGAAAATATCACGCTTGCACCGCGTAAGCTCTTGCGGCTTTCCGCCGCCGAAGCGCAGACCAAGGCGGAAAAATTGCTTGATATGGTAGCCCTCAGAGAAAAAGCGAATGCTATGCCGGGCGAATTATCGGGCGGTCAGCAACAACGTATAGCGATTGCGAGAGCAATGGCTATGGATCCTCAGATCGTGCTTTTTGACGAGCCAACCTCAGCACTTGATCCAACGATGGTAGGAGAGGTGCTTGCCGCTATACGTACCTTTGCGGATAAGGGCGTTACGATGCTTATTGTGACTCACGAAATGGAATTCGCACGTGAAGTGGCAAGTCGCGTTCTCTATATGGATGAAAACGGCATTTATGAGGACGGAACGCCCGAACAAATCTTTGATAATCCTCAAAAACCCAAAACGAAAGCATTTATCGGTAAGCTAAAAACCTTGCGCTACGAAATTGCTTCCAAAAACTTCGATTTTCTTCAGTTATATACTCAGATTTCTCTATTTTGCCAGAAATACCGTATCACACCGAAGTCAAGCCATTCCATGCAGCTCTGCACAGAAGAAGCCGTGTTTTATCTGTTAAACAACGACTTGGCATCCCGTATTGAATTGTCGCTTGAGTATAGCGATAAGAACGGTACCGTGACACTTTCCTTGGATTACGACGGTCCGCCCGGAAATCCATTTGACTGTGAAGACGATCTCGGATTGATACTGTTACGTGCAAAGAGCAGTCAAATCGAATATACAAATGATGAAAAAGGCAATCACTTAAAATTAAATCTACAGACAGGAGAAAAATGAAATGAAAAAAATTACAAAGCTAGTTTTATCAGTTGCTATAGT
>CALCTE010000118.1 GCA_937893885.1 uncultured Clostridia bacterium
CCAAACTACACCAACCTCACCTTTTTTAATGCTGTAGGATTTACCGGGAATGTATTTTTCTTCCATTTGTTTGTTATCCTTTCGCTGTTTTTATACCAGATCGGGGTTCACGTGTACCATCATTCTGATCTTTTCTTTGTATTTTGCTGTGTTGCCTTCCGCAATTACTTGAGGTGCTTCTTCAAAGCTGAAGCGGTGAGTGATAAGGGGCTTTAAGTCGAGCTTTCCTTCAACAATGAGGTTCATAATATCTTGAGCGATCCATTTACCCTCAACACCTACGAGCTTTACTTCACTCAAAACAAAGTCATCAATGGGGAAGCCGTCAAGAGGTCTTTCGTAGAATCCTGCAAGTGCAACCGTTCCGTGCTTCTTGGTGCATCTGCAAGCTTCTTCTATGCAGCCGATTGCACCCGAGGTTTCTATGCAAGCGTCTACCTTTCCGACTTTTGCAATATACTCAATAAGATTTGTTTCGGTCACATTTATCGTTTCAGCACCGTATGCTCTTGCAATCTCAAGCTTGTTTTCTTTTCTGCCTGCTATGTAAACCTTCTTTGCACCATAGCTTATTGCGAGGTTAGCGGTAGCAAGACCGATGGGACCCGTACCGATAACGAGTACTGTTTTACCCGGCTCAAGTGCTTCTGCATTCATAAGCGAAACTTGAGAAATCGTTACAGGCTCGATTACAGCTGCTTCTTCAAGACTTATTGAGTCGGGAAGATGGTAGGTATGTATTTCGGGCATTTTTACGTATTCCGCAAAGGAGCCTTCCCAGCAGTTAACCGTACCCAAAGAGCGCATATTTTCACATTCAATGTTTCTGCCTTCAAGGCAAGCCTTGCAGTGACGGCAGCTTACGCCGTTGTCGGTTATTACTCTGTCGCCGGGCTTAAACTTGGTTACGTTTTTACCAACCTTTTCAACTACACCCGAAAATTCGTGACCTATTCTTACGGGATACTTGATAAGGCCGCTCTTTACAAAGCTCAGTCCACCACCGTAAATACCGATATCCGTTCCGCAAATACCTGAATAAGCGACCTTAATAAGAAGCTCATCATCGGCAAGCTCGGGGATAGGAACATCGATGATTTCGATTCTTTCCGGAGCTGTGATAGAAATTGCTTTCATTGTTTTGTCTCCTTTTATATATTTTGATTTTTTCTAAGTCATACACGTACGCTTACACACGCATCTGTATACAGATTAATTATATCACGCGTAAAATATTCTTTCAAGTAATTTACAGAGAATAAGGTGGATTTTTTAAAAATTAATGTGAAAAAAAGGTGTTTTTTTTCACAATGAAAAAGTTTTTAGAAGCAAGCTTAAATTCTATTTGACATTTGTGATGTTTAATGATATAATATAATCTAATCGAAATTAAACTAGAGGAAGTGTATTATGAATAACCCATACGGAATTAAAACAGACGGTGGCAAAACGAAGCTGCTTTTGGTTTATCCTGACTATAATGCGGGTGACACTGCTATAAGTAACAGTGGCGGTAACTATCAAGAGGGACTTGCTTCAATTTCCGCTGTCGTAAAGCAGGGCGGGCACGATGTTAAGCTTTTCCATTTGCTTTATGCTCATACCGAAAAAGAATTTAAGAAAAAGCTTCTTGAATTTGATGCGGATATCGTTGGATTTACTTGCCGTACATCTGCTTTTGAAGACGTAAAAAAATACGCCAAATGGGCGAAAGAAGCAGGTTGCAAATTCGTACATTGTGGCGGATACCACGTGCTTTTGGTGCCCGACGAGGTACTTGCTGTCGACGGTGTCGACGGCGTATGTCTCGGTGAAGGCGAATATCCCACTCTTGAGCTTTGCGACAAGCTTGCAAACGATGAGGATATACTCGACATCGAAGGCTTTTCGTTTAAGCTTCCCGACGGAACGATAAAGAAAAATCCGGTTCGTCCTCTTATTGAGGATCTGGACGAGCTTCCTTTGCCTGATTTTGAGCTTTTTGACTATAAGAATCTCTCGACGACCAAAGTCGATACCATTCTCGTTATGATGTCAAGAGGCTGCCTTTTCTCATGCACTTATTGCGGTAACTCACAATTTCGCAACATTTATCCTAACAAGAATAAATACTGCCGTTTCCGCTCACCTGATATGGCTATAGCTTATTTAAAACGCATACTTGAAAAATATCCGAATACACGCTATGTCAATTTCCGTGATGCCATTTTCAATATGTATCCCAAGTGGTTCGATGAGTTTATTGAGATGTACACAAAGGAGATAAAGCTTCCCTTTACCTGTAACCTCCGACTTGATGCACTTGATGAGGATACGGTGCGCAGGATGGCAGAAGCCGGATGTTATCTTATTGAGGTCGGCGTTGAAAGCGGAGACAGTGAGATAAGAAAGAAGTATTTGCACCGTTATATGTCCGACGAGCAGATGATAAATGCATTTAATTGGTTCCATAAATATCATATAACAGGACTTGCCTACAACATCATAGGACTTCCTTATGAGGATCTTTCGAAGGCACTTAAAACGATAAAGCTTAACGCACGTCTTAAGTCTGACAGAGCCATTCCCAATATCTTTACACCTTATCCCATGACGATACTTGCGGATATTGCAAAAGAAGCAGGAGAAGTGCCCGATGTTATCGACGCATCAAGACGCGTGTTCCTCATACAAAAGCAGTTTCCGCCGTATCAGGTTCTCTTTGTCCGCAACTATTTCTTGTATTATATTAAAAAATATAAAAAGGCATTTGCTATGGGTGGCAAAAAAGGTGAAAGGTACGAAAAATGGCTTGATTTTTGGTTCCTCGGACCGCTTACACCCCGTCGATTGATGGTGTTCTTAAGTGACGCGAAAGAATGGACTTGGCTCCATTTGAAGAATATCGGAAGAACGGTTTTGCCTTCTCTCTATATGAAGCTCCGCGATAAAAAGATCAAAAAAATGAGAGCAAAAAAGCAGGCACAGAAATACGAATAATTGTACTTTAAAGAAAGGGAGCTCCCCTTTCTTTAAGGTTATTTTAAGGCATTGCGATTATAATTTTGCAATCAATTGTAAGGGAATTTTCGGCGTATGAAATCTTTTAAAAGAATTTTTTCATTTATTATTTTACTTTCCGTTTTAATCACTTCTTTACTTTGTTTTACGGCATGCAAGGAAGAATACGTTATGAGCCTTGATGACGGAAAATACAAGCTTGATATGGACGTATACGAGTGGCTGGTTTCCTTTTGCAAAACAGAAGAATATAACGTTTTCGTTCAAAATTTGACGGCGGCGGGCGAAGATCTTGCTCTTTACGATCTTACATCTTATGAATTTTGGAGTAACAGCTATGGTGATAGCGAGTTTACTTTAGCGGAAATTGTAAGAGATGAGGCTGTCGTGGTAGGTAAGAGCTATCTTGTAGCCGAAAAGCTGTTTGACGAATACGGACTCACAATGACTGAAGATGATATAGATGCGATAGAGGGCTCTATAGAGCAGGTCGATGAGTCTTTACAGTCAGGCGGAACTACGCTTAAAGAATATTTGGCACGATACGACATAACCGAATCTACTTATAAGAAAGTACTAACCTATCAGTACAAAACGCAAAAGCTGCTTTCAAAGCTTTTAGCACCCGGCGGAAGATATGAAGTTACCGACAAAATGGTAAGGGACGCTTATCACGATACGGTCGATGCGTTCGGTTATTCCAACGTAAACCACGTATTTTTGTATTCCGTGACATTTGAGTCAGACGGAAGCGTAAAGGAACTTCCCGAAGAGGACTATCTTAAAATAAAAGCTCGCGCTGAGGAGATATACGACGCTATTTTGTCGGGTGAAGCTGAATTTGAAGATTTTCTTGAATATTCCGACGATAAGTATTCACCGGACGGTTACCTTGTGAATATAGATACTCAAATGACCGAAACCTTTGTTGAGGCTGCGATAAAAATGGAGGTGGGTGATATTAAGCTTATTGAATCCGAGGGAATAGGCTTCCATATTATTAAGAAGTATGATATAACGCCTGCCCAAAAAACCGAGATAGAAGATACGATAAAAAGCGAGCTCGAGGCAGTGGCTGAAGACAAGATACTTGATATATATTTTGATGACGTATCAGTTGACGATGAAAAGATAAATGCGGTTGATCCCGTATACGCAAAACTATTGGTATGATTACCGAAAGGAACCATTTATGAGAAAATTAATAGCGGCACTTTTACTTATTGCTGTTTTGATTTTATCGTGTGCTTGCACTCCTGATAAAGAAACGGCTCCCATTAATCTTAAAAAAGGTGAAACGGTTCAGCTCCTAGCAAATGACGTTTATTCTGAACTCGGCGGTGATGCTAGCGTTGAGTGGACGAGTTCCGACGAAGCTGTAGTTACGGTAGATTCCGGTAAGATAACCTATGTCAGCGAGGGAACTGCAACGGTCACGGCAACGGGCACTTCTGCAAACGGCAAAAAAACGTACGTTACGGAGTTTAACGTCAAATGCCTTAATGCCGACGGAGCCGTAAAGCTTGATAAATACAGCGTGAGTCTAAATAATGACGCGGAAAGCGTTACTCTTACGGCAACGCTCACGGAGGAAAACGACCGAATCAAAAAGTGGAGCTCTTCTAACGAAGCGGTTGCCACCGTAGTTGACGGTAAGATCACAAGAGTTTCAAAAGGCAGAGCCGAGATAACCGTTGAAACTTCTTTTGGATATAAAGCAACTTGCTACGTAATGTGTGACAGTGTTGTCATGAAGCTTGGTGACGTTGAATTTACCGACGCAATGTATGCTTATTGGCTTGCATCGTATAAGACGCAAATTGTCGAATATTATTTTGGTGAAGACACCCCGGAGGTTTGGGCTACAGAGATAGATGAAGACGGCACTACTTTCGAGAAGTTGTTTATTGATGATTGCCGAAAATCCATTGAACAAATACTTGAATCCGTGTACGTCTATTATCAGGACAATGAGAACGTTTCGGAGCAGATAATAGAGTCTGTTGATAATCAAATTGAGCAGGCCGTTGAGTCAAACGGCGGATTAGAGTCTTTTAATAAAACACTTTCTAAGTTTTATGCTGACGTTGATCTTTTGAGAGAAATATTTATTTTCGAGGAGATTACAAATCATATTTATAAAGGTATGTTCGGTGAAGACGGAACGGACAAAATAACCGAAGAAAAAATCAAAGAGTATTTTTACGACAATTATTTAAAAGCTCAACATGTTTTCTTCGATTTGAATTACGGCTTCGATGATGAAGGAAATTACTCCAACCTTACAGATACCCAGAAGGAAGACAAGCGTGCTTTGGCAGATGAGGTTTGGACAAAGATCCAAAACGGCAAGCTTGATTACGATGCTGCGGTCAAAGAGTACAGCGATGACTTGGAAGATACTTACGGCGGATTTGTGTTTACTGAGGGAGATTTTGACGAAAGCTTCACGGAATGCGTATCGGGAATGAAGGTGGGAGAGCTTAAGAATTTGGAGACTTCTTACGGCATACACCTTATAAGAAAGCTTGAGCCTACCGATGAAGATATAGATGACGATATTAAGTATATGATAGAGGAAATGCTATCGCGTCAAGCTTTTGATGAAAAGCTTTCCAAACACGGTGACAGCATTATTGTTTCAGCGGATTTCGGTACTTATGACATCGTAAATATGCCCATATTTTCAAGTATAGACGAATAAAACCAATGAAAAAAGCAAAGCGTTTTTTGGAAACCCTCACCCATCTGCGTAAATTAGCCAGAGCTGTGCGTATTGCCTCTTTGCTGGAAGAGATCTTCATCACCACCCGTATAGACAGCATTTATGCTGCAATGGAAGCGGGTGTGGAGAGAAATGCAAATTTGCAGACATTTTAT
>CALCTE010000119.1 GCA_937893885.1 uncultured Clostridia bacterium
CCTCAGAGTGTAGACAAAGTCTAAGTCAAAAAATAGCCCATGCATATATGGTTATAAAAATGCATGGGCCATATTTTACGTGATTGATTTTTCAAAATTCTATGGTTTCATCAATTCGACAACTTGGAATTTGACACTCCATCAAACTGAAATTTATCGCTCCGATAAATAGAAAATTCTTCAAGCCACAAAGTTTATATCTCTATATTCATTATTATAGAATTGTTTTACTTTTTGATTTTCGGAATAAATCTTGATGCCATTTTTCCTGTGCCCTTATTCTTTATGTAAAAATATCCAATAATTGAAAATATAACTGCACCTATCAAATTTACAAACAGGTCATGCATTGTATCTATAATGCCAATATCCAAATATCCTCCAAGGTTTAATGCCTCTTTTGTTCCATCTGAATATACAATTATAACATCTTCAATATCTTTTAAATGGACTACGGTATTCGAGTTTGTCACATCTAAATTCACTGTGTTAATGGTATGCACAATAGTATCTTTCTGCATATCCAGCGACAAAAATGTATCACCTGCAAATTCAAAGAATTCCCATAATACACCTACTGTCATAGAGAAACAAAATGCAACTACTGCTAAAAATGCCGGAGATAATTGAAAAGTAAATTTTTCTTCTCGATTCATCATATCTACTAAAGCAAACCCTAATGCTGCACATAGGAATCCGTTCAAAGTATGAAGCAATGCATCCCAATGTGGAACAGTTATATAAAAATTATTGATTTCGCCCAGGATTTCCGCCGAAAAAATAAATAGCAATATGATTACTTCCAATGTACTTGGAAGTTCCAGCTTTAAACTATGTGCCAAGATACTTGGCATTATCATCAAGATTAACGTCAAGCCACACAAAAAAACACTTTCATAATCATCTCGGAAAAAAGCACGAACCATAGAAAGAACTACTAACGTTCTTAAAACAAAATATACTATCAAGGATATTTTATTCTTATATGTATATTCTCGTAAATTTATCCCTCGCTTCATATAGAATGCTCCTTAACTTAGGTAATTGACAGCTTTGTGTTGTTGCGGCTTTTGTTGCTGTTCCATATTGGGTTGCTCTGCTTCTTTCCCTAATCCTTTTAGGTGCGGCAGCTATTGGAGTGATCGTTACTGATAAGTGCGCCCATTCGCACCCACAAGGTGGAACGCGCTTCATCATTTCGAGTTAGAGTCGCCGAAACTATTTCTCCGGCTCGTTTTCTTTTTCAGCAGCTTTGATATATTTGCCGCTTTTTATTCTCGCGTCCGTAGGCTTTGTTGCATCTTCGGGAATTGCCCATGAGTGACCAATCCTCACAGCACCCTGTATGCGATCTTCGTTGCACAATGTCTGTATGCGCCGTTGGGAGATACCCCATTTCTCGGCGGTCTGTGTAACGGATAAATACTTCATCGTATAACCTCCCGACCCCTCCGTGTAAGCCGCTGATTGATATATTGATGATGGTATCAGCGGAACAATTTGCGATTACACGGGATTACGCACATCGTCAGCTTATAAAATATCACTGTATATTATACTCGTAAATACGAATAAAATCAAGAGGTATAGAAAATGTTCAGAAAATATTTCCAAATAGAATAGGCGGCAGCTCCGCCCACCGCCCTCCAACCGAATACGGCAGACGTGTTGCGTTCTCGTTTTTCTAAAAATCGAGGGCGCATTTTTTATGCAACCTTAAAAATCGCGCCGTATCATCGGCTACCACTTGGAGGGAAAACGAGAATTTCAAAAATATTTTTTCGTTGACCGTTGATTTTTGCCCCTTGAAATTCCGAATAAGTGAAAGCACTTTTCAAAAATCCCCGTTCAGAGGGATAGCGGAAGTTGTCAGAGCAAGATTCTACCACGGTGCCAAATTTCGCCTACTGCTTATTTTCGCCCCCCAGGTGATCTTGTTGGGGAGTGCCTTCCCCAAACCCTGCTGATCGGCTAACGCCGCAAATTTTCCTCTCGTCCCGTTTGGCAATTCTGTCATCTGCGGTGTTGTAGGGAGCAAGAGAAAATTTGAAAAATTTTTGCGACCTACCTTGAATAATCGCTCTCTACGATGGGTTAGGTGAAAGCGTAATAACCAAACTTTTACGCTTTCTCGTAAAAACCGTCCACGTAAATTTGTTGTTTTGAATTTTTTCAAAAAACAGGGGGCTAAAACACCCCAAAAAATGATGGTAAGTAGAGGGATTTATTTCTGACACCTTGCAAAACCGCCACGGAAAAGATGATAAGCGAAAAATATTTTTTCTGATTTTCAAAAACACCCTAAAAAACAGCCTCAAAAAAGATGGTAAGTGAAAGGAGTTATGCCCATGTCAAAAACGTACAACACACCCAAACGCACTTTCGTAGTCAAGACCCGCTTGACCGAGGAAGAACACAGCTTCTTTTTGGAGCGAATGAAAAATTACGAAATGAGCCAATCCGAATTTATCCGACAAGCCATTGACGGCGCGGTTGTCAAACCGATCATCCGCGTCAACCCCGTCAATGACAAGGTGCTTGAAACGCTCGGTAAGCTCGTTGCCGAGTATGGCAAGATCGGCAGTAACATCAATCAGATCGCGCGGACGCTGAACGAATGGCAACACCCATACCCACAGCTTGCCGACGAGATAACCGCTGTCGCTTCAGATCTCGCCGCGCTGAAATATGAAGTCTTGCAAAAGGTAGGTGAACTGAATGGCTACGTTCAAACATATCAGCTCTAAAAATGCTGATTACGGCGCAGCCGAAAAATATCTGATCTTTGCCCACGATGAATTTTCTATGAAGCCCACGCTTGATTTCAGAATTGCCACGATTGGCTGTGGCGAGGAAGATTTCGCTATTGCCTGTATGCGGGCAAATCTCCGCTACGGCAAAAACCAAAAACGCGAAGATGTGAAAAGCCACCACTACATCATTTCCTTTGACCCGCGGGACAGCACAGACAACGGATTGACCATTGACCGCGCACAGCAGTTGGGCGAGGAATTTTGTAAAAACCATTTTCGCGGCCACCAAGCACTTGTCTGCACCCACCCCGATGGTCATAACCACAGCGGCAATATCCACGTTCACATCGTAATCAATTCTTTGCGAATAGAGGAAGTTCCCTTGCTCCCGTATATGGACAGACCCGCTGATACACGGCAGGGGTGCAAGCACCGGTGTACGGACGCGGCTATGGAATATTTCAAATCCGAAGTGATGGAAATGTGCCACCGCGAAAACCTCTATCAGATTGATCTGCTCCACGGCAGCGCAAACCGCGTTACCGAGCGCGAGTATTGGGCGCAGAAAAAAGGACAAGCCGAACTTGACGAGCGAAACGCAGAAATCACCGCCGCAGGACTGACACCGCGCACCACAAAATTTGAAACTGACAAGGAAAAGCTACGGCAACAGCTACGAGCGGCACTTGATGATTCAACCACTTTTGAGCAATTTTCCACACTGCTTTTACAGCAAGGAATAACCGTTAAAGAGAGCCGAGGGCGTTTGTCCTATCTCACCCCCGACCGCACCAAGCCTATCACAGCGCGAAAGTTAGGTGATGATTTTGACCGCGCTGCCGTTCTTGCTCGTTTGGAGCAGAACGCGCACAGGGTTGTCGAGGAACGCGCCGCAGCACTCAAAAGCGATAAAAACGCACCCAAGCGTAGCGTGATAGAACGGCTCAACGAAAAGCAAGCCATCGTTCAAAACAACGGCATACAGCGCACCGTGGATATTGAAGCCAAACGCGCAGAAAGCGCAGCTCTTGGACGATGGGCAAGCGTCCACAACCTCAAACAAATGGCAAAAGCCAAATTTCTTATGGACACGGGCTTTAGCTCACAAGAGGAATTTGACGCGGCACTTGCCACCGCCCAAACGGATTTGCAGACTACCCGCGCCGCGCTGAAAGCTTTTGACGCGAAAATCGAGGAACAGAAAACGCTCCAAGATTGGTTGGCGAAATACATCAAGACCAAAGACGTATGCAAGGCAATAAAAAACATCAAAAAGGAAAAAGACCGCGCCGACTACAAAGAAAAAAATCACGGTGATTTTACCCTTTATGAATCGGCTATCCGCTATTTCAAACAGCAGGGCATCACCAAACTACCCACACGCAAAGAAATACAAAGCGAAATCGAACGGCTCATAGCAGAAAAAAACGCCGCCTATAACGCCTACAACGAAGCGAAAGCCCGTCATAAGGAACTTGCCACCATTCAGCACAATTTGGCTGAACTTCACGGCGAGCCTACACCCGACAAATCCAAGAAGCACGAACACACGATATAACCGCCCCGCAGAAAGGAGCTAACCAATGCCACGAATGAGTAAAAAGAGAAAACAGGAATGGGCATTTTTCTTGAATGACCGCAACCGTATCACCTATAACGCGCTCTGCCGCAAGTGCGTCCATGAGTGCAAGCAGAGTTTCCGCGCTATCGTTATCGAATGTCCGCGCTACTGCTCCAAACGCTCCAAAGATGGACACAATGCCGCACTTCCTCGTCCACCAACGGACAAGCCCCGGTGATGGACTATCCCGCGAAAGGAAGTGATGAATGATCTATTTCAAGAAAGATACCGCGCTCCCGCCATTCATACCATTACCACGATTTATGATTGCAAGCGAACATTCGATAAATGCAAAGCTGCTCTATGGGCTGCTGCTCAACCGCACCATGCTTTCGCAAAAATCGGGGTGGGTATCAGAGGACGGAAATGTGTATGTCATTTACACGATAAAGCAGATGGCAGATGACCTTAACAGGAGTGAGAGGACAGTGAAAACTGCGCTGAATGAACTTCAAAATGCAGGGCTGATTACCCGTGTCCGGCAAGGTTGGAACAGAGCCAACCGCATATTCCTGCATCTGCCCGATGGGGTGCAGATTTCTTCACCACCGGAGGGAAATATTTGCCCTATGGAAGTGCAGGAAACTTCACCTTGTATGGGGCAAAATCTGCCCACAAGTAATACTGATAAGAATTATACAGATATAAGTCAGACAGAAAAAGGAGAGATACGCCGCCGATACGGTCAGTATCAAAATGTTTTTCTCTCTGAAAAACAACTTGCCGCGCTTGAAGCTGATTATCCCGACCAATACACAGCCTATATCGAAAAACTATCCGCGTATATGGAGGTCAACGGCAAACACTACGCCAACCATTACGCCACGATCCGAAAATGGCTTGACGAGGATAACAAACCGAAGCCCGGCAGGAACTACGATTCCGAATACACAGATAAAGGAGATTGCCTATGAAAAAGAATAATAGA
>CALCTE010000120.1 GCA_937893885.1 uncultured Clostridia bacterium
ATCCCGTAAGTCCTGATCGGCATCTTGTCGAATTATGCTTGTTAAACGACGTTTTTACTTTTCCACTTGCAATTCCCGAAAAGATCATGCAAGCGAAGATTGCAAGCATAAACCAAAGATAATCTTGTAAATACATTTTTCACTCCTTTATTCAACCGCCTTGAGCGATTCTGCCATATTGACTTTATTGATTTGCCGCTTCATAAAGTAATTTACAATCACGGCAAACAGAATTGAGAAAGCAAAGGCAAGCAGATAACTCAAAGGTGTAACTGTATCGTTAAAGGTAATCATATCAATCTTTACCATACTCATAACGGTCATATGGAATAGCTTGCCGAGGGGTAATCCAAGTATGCTTGCAATAACCGAGAGTATAAGATTTTCCTTCAGCACGTAGCTTTCGGTTTCCTTCGGATAAAAGCCGAGAACCTGAACGGTGGCGATCTCGCGGCGGCGTTCTGCAATATTGATGTTCGTCAGATTGAAGATGACGATAAACGCAAGTGCCCCCGAAAATGCAACGATCAGCCAAATGATATAGTTAAGGCAATCAAGTGCGCCGGTCACGTTTCTCTCAAACGTAGCAAGCTGTGTAACACTTGTTATGCCGTTGATCTCGGTCAGCTGCTTTGCGACTTCTTCATTATCAACTGAGGTTTTAATAAAAGCCGTATTGCTTGACCATTCACCAAACAGACCCCCATAGGTTTCATCGGAAAGGATAACGTAATCGTAGATCTGATTATCAAATACACCAGCCACCTTAACCGTGCCTGTTTTCATATCAGCATCACGGATTTCAAAGGTATCTCCCGCCGAAAGCGAAAGCTTTTCGGCAATCTTGGGGCTGATCAATACCTCGCCCTTTGCAGGAAGTGTCATGGCTTCTCCGTCCTTCAAAAAGCTCCAATATTCCGTAATTTGCTCGGCATTGTCAAAGCTCAACAGATGTACCGAGGACATTGATTTGTCCGCATTCAGATCCACGTAATCGAGTCTTACGTCGAGATAACGGTCAATTTCTTCGATACCATCAAGGCTTTCCTTTACAGCAGCTCCGTCATCATCACCATAGCTCGCCTCAATATCATATTTCTGTATCTGATTGAATTGAATCTCTCCTACGTCAATCATCGAATCGCGAACACCAAATGCTGTAACAAGAAGTCCCGCACAGCAACCGATACCCACGAGCATCATCACCATTCTTCGCTTGTAAAGGAACATATTCCGCACGGTGATCTTACGCAGGAAGGAGAGTCTGTTCCAAAGGGGCTTGATGCGCTCTAAAAGAACACGCTTACCAACCTTGCCTGCTCGTGGACGGATAAGGCTCGCAGGAACCTCCGCAAGCTCGTGGCGGCAGGAAATATAGGTCGTTCCAAGAATACTGATAAGCGAGATCGCAAGCGTCAGAATGGCAAGTGAACCGCTAAACAGATATATAATGGGAGCAAAGTTGTAAATTTCATTGTAGGCGAGCCAAAAGATTTTCGGCAATGCCCAAGTGCAAACAAAGTATCCAATACCCCAACCAACAACGGTAGCGATGGCGGCGTAAAGTAAGTACTTGCTCATAATTGCGCCCTTACTAAAGCCCATTGCCTTGAGCGTACCGATCTGCGTTCTTTCCTCATCGACCATACGGGACATCGTGGTAACGCAAACGAGTATGGCAATGGCAATAAAGAAGATCGGGAATATATTGGCAACGCTTCCGATGATCGCAGTATCGTTTTCAAAGCTCACATATCCTGCGTTCTCGTTTCTCGTCAGCACGTATGAGGAAGGTGCTTCCAAACCAAGTGCTTCTGCCATTTCGGGTGTCAAATGATTCTCGGCGAGGAGCTTTTCATAGCGTTCCTTTACAGCTTCTTCCGCAAGCGCGGTGATTTCTACCTCGTGCTTATCGATCAACTCGTCGTATTCCTCGCTGTAAATTTCTGCACTCTCGTCGAGTATTAAATTGATTTCGGTATATACTTCACCCGAAAATGCTTCTTCAGGTGCATAGATGAATGTGCTGACCGTTCCGCTTCCAATGGTGGTCGTTCCTCGGTCAAGTCCGAGATATAACGGAGAGTTACACAGACCGACAATAGTAAATTCGGTCACTTCAAGCTGTGACTTTACGCCTTCATCATTTTCATCGGCAACGGTAAAGGTCTTACCAATGTCATCCTCAGTATATTGGTCTACATCAGCAAGGCATTCGTTGGGAGAGGTCGGCATACGACCTGCTTCCAAGGAAATCAAATTCGTCTTTTCAGTCAGTGCGTGAAATTTGAAGGGACTTACCTTATCATCGAAGCGTACAAGTGCGTCCACGCTGTACGAGCCTTCTGCGGCTTCTACTCCGTCAATGCTTTCAAATTTCCCGACATCCGCTTTATCAAATCCAATGGTCGAGAACAATCGAAAATCGTAAAATTTCTGATCGGCAAGGTAGCTCTCACCCGTATTGAGCATCGCATCGGTTGTAATCTTCAAGCCTGCAAAAAAGCCTGCGCTGAGTGCGACGATCAAAAGGATCGCCATAAATCTTGTAAAATAGGTGCGTATGGTTCGCGCCGTCATTTTGAATATTGCTTTCATGCGATTACCACTCGATCTCGTCAATAGGAGTAACGTTCTCGTTCAACTCGTTGGAAATGATCTTACCACTCTTAATTCGGATAATACGGTCTGCCATCGGCGCGATTGCCTGATTGTGCGTAATGATAATGACCGTCATTCCTCTTTCGCGGCTCAAATCGTAAAGAAGCTTCAAGACCGCCTTGCCGGTTACGTAATCAAGAGCGCCCGTAGGCTCGTCACAAAGAAGCAAGCGCGGATTCTTGGCAACAGCACGTGCTATCGCCACTCTCTGCTGCTCACCGCCTGAAAGCTGCGCAGGAAAATTGTTTTCTCTCTCGGCAAGTCCAACCATTGCGAGAGCTTCCTTTGCGGGAATCGGTTCTTTACAAAGCTGTGCGGCAATTTCGACGTTTTCAAGCGCGGTAAGGTTAGGAATCAGATTGTAGAACTGAAATACAAAGCCCACGTCATGACGTCGGTATTCCACAAGTTCCTTCTTGGAAAGTGCAGAAATGTCCATTCCGTCAAAATAAATCTGTCCGCTCGTGATGGTATCCATACCTCCGAGCATATTGAGAAGCGTCGTTTTGCCTGCTCCCGAAGAACCGAGCAAAATGCAAAACTCCCCCTTGTTTATTTCAAAGCTCGCCTCGGACAAAGCGTTGATCTGCGCCGTACCGCTTCCGTAGCTTTTTGTTACATTTTCAAATTCTATGTAGTGATTATCCATCTTACACTCCTTATCGTTACATCTTGCCACAAGATTTTACGTATTCATTCAAAACCTAAAATAAACTAACCTATAATATTTTAAAAAGGCTCACAGACAGATTGTTTGTGAGCAGCATGTGGTTTTACTCGATAGGCGTATCGAGCTTTCTGATCCGCTCAAACAATATCTCATCCTCACTTGGAATGTCAATGAGAGTTTCCATTTTAGAACGGATCTGCATCATCTCACTGTCTGTCCTACTAATCGTTTCAGCGCACTTGCGAAGCTCATCCACAAGCTCATCCTTGCCATCAAAATCTGTTTTATAATGAAGCTGATGCTCAAGGCTTGCCCAAAAGTCCATAGCGATCGTGCGAAGCTGAACCTCTACCTCCATCTCCAAACGACGTTCCGAAAGAAATACGGGAACCTTAACGATCAGATGTAAGCTCCTATAACCGTTTTCCTTTGGGTTGGCGATATAATCTTTCCTTGTAACGAGCGTAATATCATCTTGCTTCAAAAGTGCTTCGGCGACCAAATAAACATCATCGATATATGAGCAGATTACTCTGACACCTGCAATATCATGAATATGCTCGTCGATGTTTTCGATATCAACGGGCATATTCAATTTTGCAAGCTTTTCAATAATACTTGACGTGCTTTTAAGTCGCGTTTGAATGGAATTGATCGGATTTCGATGATATTGGAGATTGAACTCTGTATTTAATATATCAAATTTGGTTTTGATCTCTTTCATCGCGCAGGCGTAGATCATTCTAAGCTCCTTGTAATCTACCATCCTGCCCATTATTTTCTTTGTCTGATGATAGAGCACGTTCATAGCCGCACCTGACATTGTTGCAAGTGCCGTCGGAAGCAACACCTCATCCGAATCATCAAACAGTGTATCCTTGTCCTGATATTGTTTTTTCAATGTATTCTCCTTTAACTGTTACAGCTGTGGTTGTCGCAATTATGCGAGCCGCAACCGTGACTACCGCAGTTGTGTCCTTTTTCGTCGTGTTCATGGTTGTGATGATCGCATTTGACATCGGGATTGAAGTTTAATTTATTTGCAAGCAGAGCGTTTACCGCCTCGTCGCAAGAACCGCTGACACCGCCGAAAAGCTGAATGCCTGCACTCGCAAGTGCCATCTGCGCACCGCCTCCGATGCCGCCGCAGATCAAGGCATATACGTCTTGCTTCGCGAGAAATCCCGCAAGCGCGCCGTGACCGCTTCCGTTCGTGTCCAAGACCTCGGAAGAAACGATCTTACCGTCCTCTACCGTATAGATCTTAAACTGCTCGGTATGTCCGAAGTGCTGAAAGATCTGTCCGTTTTCATAAGTTACTGCAATTTTCATAAGTTTATCTCCATTTCTTTATTTTTTACAATTGGTTTCACGAGACGGGAAAAATCTCGTTTTGTATTTTTTTAGAAAGCCTTGAAGCTGCTTTTTGTGGCTGCACAACTTTTCTTCACAGCGTGAGCAGTCGAGACAGCGATTTGTTGCCGTTGAAAAACGTTCGGGATGCAAACGGTAGGTAATCTCCCACCGTAGCAACAATACAAGCGCGCATCCAAGCAAACTGTAAGTATATAAGCTTGGAATGAACACGAGGGGGGTGAACATCATCGCGAAATCCCAATTGTAGATGCGACAGGTAGTACAGCACCGATTCTTCATAAACCACGTTTGGAACGGACAGAAGAAAAGGATACAGACAATATCGCATACCGAATAGCCGATTGCGATTAGAATCAAAACACCTCTATCAAATATGTCCGTAAAGTACAGAGCACCGATTACGGCATTAAGTGCAAGCCATATAACCGCAACAAGTGCCGTTCTTTTCCAAGACTGATTTGTTGGAACACATTGTTCTCCCATCGGCTCATAATTCTTTGCGAACTGCTTTTGGCAACCCATACTTTCAAATCTTGATGGGAAGAAACGAAGCAACATTTCAACAACAAAGAACACCCAAATTACAGTCGGAAGAATTGCATGATAGGTCAAGATCTCCGTTCGATCCAATATATAAAACACGAGTACGGCAACAAAAAGTAAGGAACGTAATACAAGTTTTATATAATGCATTCCGCAGATACCGGATAATTTTTTTCGTGGTTTATTCATTCCGCTTTTTTACATAACAATTCGGCAATTAACTCTGCCGTCCTGTATATTTGCTCCTCATTCGTAATACTCGGTGTTCCATCACCGTCCTGCGCGCCGTACATACCAAAGTAAGCGTGGCAACCGCCGTCAATGACGATTTCGTTGAAATCATCGGGGAGATTTGTTTTGTTGTCGGCATATTTTTCGTGGTTCATCACCTTATCCTCGCTGCCAAATACCGAAAGCACAGCAAGGGTGGTATCGGATAGGTCAGCCGTGGAGTATGAGCCAAGCAAAATGAGACCTTCATAATCCTCGGCATTCTTCTCAAGATATGATGCCGCCATCGAGCCACCCAATGAATGACCTCCGATGTACCAATTCTCAATCTGAGGGTATTCTTTTTGGATGCCGTCCGCTGCATTGACATCAAAAACGGCAAGATTGAAAGGCATCTCTACGATAACGCATAAAATACCATTTTCTGCACAAGCCTGCATCAACGGAATGTATGCTGTATGCTCAACCTTTCCTCCGGGATAAAATATCAATCCAGCAGTTGCACCTTTAGGCTCAAAAACAATGTTTCCGTTTGGTTCTTCCTTCCACGCGCTACCTTGTGGCAGGAATGCACCGATTGCCTCGTTGTCCGCTCTGTAATAATCTCCAAGATAGATTACACACGCCCCAATAAGAACTGCAATTACGAGAACGATGGAAGTAACTATAATAAATATTTTCCTTTTTCGTTTGTCTGCAAAAAAATTCATCATAAATCCTTTCATCCAAGAATATATCAAATATCTTCTGCGTTTTCTTCTACATCAAACTGACTCTGATAAAGCTGATAATAGAAGCCCTCCTGCTTCATAAGTGCCTCGTGATCTCCGCTTTCGATCACATCGCCGTCTTTCATTACGAGAATCAAGTCGGCGTTGCGGATAGTGGAAAGACGGTGCGCGATGACAAAGCTTGTTCTTCCTTTCGTCAGCTCATCCATTGCTCTTTGAATGATGACCTCGGTTCTCGTATCCACGGAGGAGGTCGCTTCGTCAAGAATCAGCATGGGCGCGTCCTGAAGCATGGCACGAGCGATGGTTAGGAGCTGCTTCTGTCCTGCCGAGATGGTCGTTCCCTCGGTCAGCACCGTGTCAAGACCGTGCGGTAAGGAACGAATAAATTTATCAATTCCGCAGACCTTGGCAACTTGCATAATGTCCTCGTCGGTGATCTCGGTCATATTATAAGCAAGATTTTCACGAACCGTTCCCTCAAAGAGCCAAGTATCCTGAAGCACCATACCGAACATATCGTGAACGTCCTCGCGGCGAATATCGTGGATGGGCGTACCGTCAACTGTGATACTACCGCCGTTGATCTCAAAGAAGCGCATCAAAAGATTGACCATTGTTGTTTTGCCCGCACCTGTGGGGCCGACGATGGCAACCTTTTGTCCGGGTGTCACCTTTGCCGAGAAATCCTTGATAATGACCTTGTCGGGGTTTTCGGGGTAGGCAAAGCGAACATGATCGAATACAACAGCGCCCTTTGTTTCCTCGGTTTCGTGCTTTGGCTTTCCGCTTTCATCCTCTAATTCCTCGGCTTCTATGAAGTCAAAGATACGACCTGCGCCCGCGGTAGCAGTTTGAAGATTGGTCATACCTTGCGCGATCTGAGTCAAGGGGGCGGTAAAGAGACGAACATACAGAATAAAAGAGATAATGACACCGAACTTGATCGTTCCGTTTATGGCGAGAGCCGCACCGATGACACACACGGCAACGTAGGAAAGATTGCCGATGACGTTCATAAGCGGCTGCATCATACCTGACAGAAATTGGGATTTCCAGTTTGCGTCATACACGTCATGGTTGAGTTTGCCGAATCTGCCGAGTACCTTCTGTTCTGCACGGGAGATACGAACAACGTCATGTCCCGAATACATTTCCTCAACGTATCCATTCAGCGCGCCGAGGCTGACCTGACGCTGCTTGAAATATTTTTGCGAACGTCCCATAATGAGCATCAAGAGAACCATACCGACCATTGTGATCAAAACGGCGGTCAGCGCCAGATGCCATTCGGTGACGAACATCATAATCAGACACCCAATAAACTGCGTTGCAGCGCTGATCATCGTGGGAAGGCTGTTGGTCATTCCTTGCTGAAGCACCGATACGTCGTTGGTAATACGGCTGAGAATGTCACCCGTAGAGGTCTCGCCAAACTGCTTTTGCGGTACTTTGTTGATCTTGACCGAAAGGTCATGGCGCATTCTGCGAGAGGCTTTCAAGGTAACTGTCGCCATAATATAGTGCTGAACAAAGTTTGCAAGAGCACCGATCAGATAGAAAACGATCAGCGTTATGCCTACTCTCGCAATAGCGGACATATCGATACCGCCTACAAGTCCGTCGGAAATGATATCGGTGATCTCTCCGACCTTATCCGGCGTGATGATCGTCATAACCGCTGCAAGCGCGGCGAGAAGCAACGCAAAAATAACGAGAGGCGCGTTGCCCATATATTTGAAAATTTTAGAAAGTGTTTGTTTCATTTCGACACCTCCTTACGCAAGCTCGGCGGCAGTCAGCTGAGACTGCGCGATCTCTCGGTAAACGGGACAGCTTTCCATCAGCTCGTCGTGTGTGCCGATACCGACTGCCTCTCCGCGCTCAAGCACGATGATCTTGTCGGCATCACGAATGGTGCTGATACGCTGCGCAACGATGACCTTGGTGGTATCCGAGAGCTCCCTTGCAAGTCCGTGGCGAAGGGTGGCGTCGGTCTTATAGTCAAGTGCCGAGAAAGAATCGTCAAAAATCAGTATTTCGGGCTTTCTTGCAAGAGCGCGGGCAATCGAAAGACGTTGCTTCTGTCCGCCCGACACGTTCTTACCCAGCTGAACGATGCGGTGCTCCTTACCGCCCTCGGTCTTATCCACAAACTCCTTTGCCTGAGAGAGCGAGATCGCCATATCCACCGTTTCCTCGTCAAAACCGTCTTGGCTTTCACCAAAGGTAATATTCTCTCGGATACTTCCCGCAAACAGAACCGCCTTTTGCGTGATGTATCCGATTTTATTATATAGTCCGTCAAAGGTATAGTCCTTTACATTTACTCCGTCTACAAGGACTTCTCCCTTGGTCGCGTCATAGAAGCGAGCAATCAAAGAGATTAGCGTTGTTTTTCCACATCCCGTTGCGCCGATGATGGCAAGCGTCTGTCCCTTTTCAATGCGGAAGGAGATATCCGATATCGCTTCCTCCTGTGCCTCGGGATATGCGAAAGAAACATTCTTGAACTCAACTGTTCCAACCTCGTCGGCATTGTTTTTTGCACCCTCGGTAATGGTTGCCTGTCTGTCAAGCACCTCGTTGATACGCTCTGCCGAGACCTGCGCGGCAGGAAGCATCATAAAGACCATAACCATCATCATAAACGACATGACTACATAGGTGGCGTAGGTACTGAACACCACAATATCGCTGAACATGGCAATTCTGCCAGCAACGTCGGTAAGCGCGATTTGATTGATGAGAGCCGCACCGAGCCAATAGATCGCCAAGGAAAGACCGTTCATGCAGGTTCCCATCACGGGCTGCATCAAGGAAAAGAGACGCTGATTCTTCAACTGCGTATTCATCATTTCTGTGTTGGGTACGTCAAATTTTTCGGTCTGATATTTTTCCGCATTGAAGGCGTGAACCACGTTGATGCCCGTCAGATTTTCTCTTGCCATACGGTTCTGCGTATCGGTCAATTTCTGAACCTTACGGAAGCGAGGCAAGCAAACGGACATAATGGCAAGGACAGTTGTACAGATGACGACGACCGCCGATGCCGTTACTGCCGAAAGCTCCCAGCTCTTGCCGAGGATTTTAATGATTGCCCATACTGCCATAATAGGCGCTTTCACAAGGGATTGCAACCCCATAACGACAATCATCTGAAGCTGTGTAATATCATTGGTCGTTCTTGTAATTAAGCTCGGAATTGAAAACTTAGACGTTTCAGCTTTTCCAAGCAACATAACGTGAGAAAACAGTTTTTCTCTGACCGCAAAACTATATCCTGCGGCAATGCGCGAAGTCAAAAATCCGCAAGCAATCGCCAATGCAGCACTTGCAAGCGTACAGCCGAGCATTTTTGCTCCCACTGACAGAATATCTGTCATTTCACTTCCGGGGGTATTGATCAAAACCGTCAAGTCACTCATATAGTCGGGCATCGTCAAATCAAAATAGATTTGACCGACGATCAGCGCAATGCAACCGAGAACCATCCAGCGTTCTCGGTTTTTCATATGTTTCAGCAATTTTAACATTTAGAGTTATTTCTCCTTTATTAGTTTATCAATATTTTCGTTCATTCTTTGAAAGCAACGCTCCATCACTGCGCGATCTTCCACATTAATTCCTTCAAGAAGTGCTTCAGCGAATCGAATTTGGCGTTCTCTTCCGGCTTCAATAATTCTGTCTGCCTTCTCGGTGCATATAAGTGCATACTTTCTTCTGTCACCGGGCACGGCTCGTCTTTCAATATATCCTTCCGCAACCAAACGCTCAACGTGAGTAGACACGATTGGCTTTTTGAACCCTCTAAGCTCACAAATATCTCTTGCCGTAGCAAAATCGGGATTGTTTGCTATAAACAGCAGGATGCTGACTGCTGTATAAGGCATATCAATCTCCTTCGCCAAAGGCGATAATGCCTTTTCGTATGCCAAGCTGATCTTTCTTGCATTTCCATTCATCTCTTGAAGAGTGACCATAATAAACCTCTGAATTATTATTTTGTTCAATATTGAACTATACGATATTATACTATTTTGCATTGTTAATGTCAATGATAAAATTGTGAATTTTTGTGATGTTTATTCGAATGTTCGACATTAGTTTGGAAAATGATCTTAAAAATTCTCGACAATAATCATACCAACAGAAAAGAAAAAGGCGGCATGATCTCTCACACCGCCTTTTGTGCTGTCGGTTTAGTTGTCCTCGGTCAGACTTTCGAGCATGAGTTTTGCTCCGAGTCTGAATGCATAGGTAAATATGGCTGCTTCCGCATGACTTGCGTACTCGCTCCAACAGTCATCGAACTTCTCGAAGATTTCCTTCTGTTCATCGTTCAAGGTTTTGAGCAGATCGTCGTGATGCCGTGCTATGTACTCCATTAGCTGCTTCATTTCCGGGGAGTTGTTACGGCTGTCGGTCTGCGGAGCAATGTTTCCGTGCCATAGCTCATTTATCACGTTCATACGTATACCACCTTCCGCAAAACGATTTCTTCCGCGCTCGCCTTGATATTGTTCATCTCGGCAACCCAACGGAGCATATCGCGAGCTTTCAAATTTTCGTCAATACCTCTTTCATCAGCAAAGCGGGAGATAATGCTTTCCATCATCGTTTTCGCTTCAGCATCGATCTCATAAAGCCGCTGATTGAGTACACCTTCCGAGAGAAGATTGGTGTAACGCCCTTTGCGATGCGCTTTGAGATATTCGAGGTGCAATCTTCCGTACTTGCCGATCTCCTTTTGTTCGGGGAGTTCAAGCAAGGGATAATATTGCTCACCTCTGAGTTCGTAGGTAATTCCGTTTTGTTCAATGTACTTTTCCATATATTGCACCGTCCTTTCCTTTGGTGCTTTAAGTGTACTACAAAGGCGAAAATACTGCAAATGTACCGATTAAAAAATACGAGAAACGTCCGAAAACGCTCTCGTATTTTTTGTATTTAGATATTTAATTTTACGCGGCTCACGCCGTTGCTTACCTCCCGCGAAAGGATGGCGGTAGGAATTTTACTGAGCCACTTTTTGCTAAAGTTCGTATTGCCGCAATAGCAATCGAAATTGGCAATCGGGAGGACAACCCAATCGGTGTCGCTCGGCTTGTTTGCTTCGCAATAGGCGATCACATCGCATACAACCTCAAACGGAACACCGCCGAGGTCAAGTACACTTATAGCGTTTTCTTTTTCGGGCGGTAAAATATATTCCTCGGTTCGTAGTGCGCCAAGCTCCAAGGCATCGGCAAGTATATCGTCGAAGCGCAATGCCCACGCGGCTTTCGTGTTGAGCGCGAAGATCGGTACTTGCAACTGTCGCACCTTCTTTTTCCACTCCCGCGTAAAACCCTCTTTTAGAATCTCACAATTATCCGCAGCGCTTTTGCTGGTGACGGCGGG
>CALCTE010000121.1 GCA_937893885.1 uncultured Clostridia bacterium
TATTCTGGCCTCATGCCCTGCAAAGTGGGGCGGGCAGGCAGGGCTGCGGGAGCTGATGGGCCACTTGGGGTCATAAAGATTTATAAGGGTGGTGGAGAGCATGTCCATATTGGCATCCCAAAAGCTGTCGATCGTTCCAACATCGCGCCAGTACCCCTCAAAGAAATACGGATACATGCGCTCACCGGCATCCAGCATTTCCTTGAGCGGAACGGTTACGTTTCCGTGCTCTCCGTAAGAGCCATCGTCGGTCATCACGTGCAGAGTATCAGAGCAAGCCTTAAATTCGTCCTCAAGGATAAGCAGAGCCTTGTTTCTGAATCCAATGATGCTTGTAACGTGTGCACCCATAGCATGGAGCGCTTCGGCAATGGGCATAGCGATAGCGCAGCCCACACCGCCGCCTACGATACAAACCTTTTTGAGTCCGTCAAGGTGTGTTGCCACTCCGAGAGGACCAACGAAATCCTGAATATATTCGCCCTCTTCCTTGTAGGAGAGCTTCTTGGTAGTACCGCCTACTACTTGGAAAATGATCTTGACGGTGCCATTCTCTTTATTCACGCCCGCAACGGTCAGAGGTATCCTCTCGCCGTCCTCGTCAACGCGCAGAATAATGAACTGTCCGGGCTTTGCCTTATTTGCAACCAACGGTGCTTCGATCCAAAGCTGGATGACCGTGGGATTCAAAATCTTTTTTTCGACTATTTTATACATAATATTCCTCCGCTTGATGAAAGGACGGTCACCGAAAAATTCGGCAACCGTCCCGTCAGATATTATACGGTTAACCCGTTATCAGAAATCAACTTCGGTGTCGTAGTAGCAGCACTTAAGAAGCTTTTCCATTTCCTCGACAGAGATAGCTCTGGGGTTGGAGCCGGTGCAAGCGTCTGCAACAGCGTTCTTTGCGATCTCGGGAAGTCTCTCAAGGAATACGTTCTCGGGAACAAAGCCCTGCTCGCAGGGAAGAGCGTCTGCGCCATAGTTCTTGATGCACTGAGGAATGTTAAGAGCATCGTTCATGCCACGGAGGTAAGCGATGAGGTTTGCAACCTTCTCGTCGTCGTTTGCTCCACCAAGACCCATGTAGTCAGCGATGACACCGTAACGCTTCTTTGCAGTCTCATCCTTTGCATTGAAGGCGATAACCTTGGGAAGGTACATAGCGTTAGCTGCGCCGTGAATGATATGTGCTCCGAGATCCTCGAACACAGCACCGGTCTTGTGTGCCATAGAGTGAACGAT
>CALCTE010000122.1 GCA_937893885.1 uncultured Clostridia bacterium
ATTTGCCACGGGTGTATCCCAACCGAAAATCACACCGTTCTCCATAGCCGCCACCTGCTCAATGGTCAGATTTAACGCTTCATTCTGCTCGTTGGCATATTCTCTGTTCTCTACCATATTGCCACCGTACTGCGGAAAGCTGTCGTACAGATCTTCACCATAGCGGATA
Source organism: uncultured Clostridia bacterium (assembly GCA_937893885.1). Taxonomy (GTDB): domain Bacteria; phylum Bacillota; class Clostridia; order Oscillospirales; family CAG-272; genus CALCTE01. Next base: position 170 of record CALCTE010000122.1, read on the forward strand.
AGGATGCGCTCACCCGTATATTTCAGTACACCGTAGCAAAACTCGGGCAGCCCCTTTTCTTTTGCAAGGGCTGTCATAAGTGCTTTACGGTCATAACAATGGATGGTAACGTGTCTTACGGGGTTCCAAGGGGTCAGCGCGATATACCAAGCGTAATCCTCGGTCAGCACTCTGAATCCCCAACACTCGCGGTTAAAGGAGTACGGAACGTGGTCGTGTATCTTATCTCGGCAAAAGGCGTTCAGATCAGAAAGAGTGCGGAGCATATACCCCGCACCCTCACTTGCAAGGAAAATGCAAAGCGACTCAAGCTCGTAACGAATCATATAGTCGTTATCTCCCGTCATTACCATATCCGAGAGCACCAATCTGTCTTCATTGAAACAACTCTTGAGCCACCCGATATATCCCTTGTCCGGCTCGCCCTGCTCGGTGAAAAGATACTTTTCATCCCACAATGCAAGGCGTTCAAGCTTCATCGTCTACACTCTCCTTGCCTTCGGTTTCCTCTTTTCCTTCCTTGGCTTCGGGTTTTGCCAAGAAAGCCAACAGACTTCCCGCCTTGATCGCGTCCTGCAAATCACAGATAGCGGTAAGCTCTTGCTTTGTGATGTTGGGAATGGAAAGAATATCCTTGAGCTTCAATGCCATTACCGTCTTTTCCGATGTGATCCCCGACTCGACAAGACGGGTAATCAATCGGAGATTTACTTTGTTTACTTCTGCCATTTCATCTCTCCTCTCTGTTTGTCTTTGTGTTTTCTCTCGGCTTCACCGAGACCGCAACAATCTTGCCATTTGACATTCCGATACGCTCGGGGTACTCAAACATTTTCAAGTATCTCTGTATCTGCGCTTCGGTTAGGCTGTCAAAGTGTGTTCCCGAGGAATCACAGATAAAGAAAGAACCGCAAATGACGAGGTACGGCTGACCGACAGAATCTCTCAAAACGCGGTTGGGCTTACACAAACGCTTGCCCATAGAATTACAAACAAGGCATACCTCCTCACGAAAAGGAAATATGCCTTCAATATCGCCATCTACCGCCTTTTGCATATCTTCAAGCTCTGTTCCAAGCTCAATGACCCGAGCACACTTGTCGTTCTCGACATATACAACTCGGATGGTTTTCTTTTCTTCC
>CALCTE010000123.1 GCA_937893885.1 uncultured Clostridia bacterium
CTTTATATCATTCAGAGTAAGCGAAGAAGCTGACTCCATCTCTTTTTTAAGAGAGTCTAACTGTAACTCCAATACTTCTTTATCTACCGTATCGCTAGATAACATATCAAATTGCTCATCCAAATATTCTATCTTTTGTTCTATCACTGCTATCTGAACCATATGGCTAATCAAAACCGAACCGATAGCAATAACAACAGTTGTTATGATTGTAGGAAAAATATGCTCTTTTACCCAATCCCAAAATCTATATTTTAGAGATTTTTTCTTTATCGGATCGGTACGTTCGATTTCAGCCTCTTGCTGCCCATATATTTCTGCAGTACCTGAAAGCATTTTGTTTGCATCTGGCATAGTTGCATCAGGTGAATACGTTGAATTAGCGATAAATGAATTGTATTCGTGTGATTGTTGAGGAGTTTTTTTATAATTGCTACCCTTTTTCTTTCCTTTATTTTTACTTTTTGATCCCATTGTCCACTCCTATCCTTAGTAAATCCTTCGTCCGCGTCTTTAATGAACTTGCTAATAACATCGCGCACATCTTGTCTTAACGGATAAAAATGCAACTGATAATCATATGATACTCCTTGAATATCTGGACCTATATTACCAACTGTGTAAATTTTGTTTATATAATCAGAGTTTTCGGTCAATAATTTTCCTTTTACCGTTGCCTCTTTTTTAGAAAAACGAAAATCTATTATGTTCTGAACAGAAGGATTGAAATACTGTGATGCAAATTTTTGGATACCCTCAGCTGTTAGGGCATTAGAATATACGATTCCTAATCTTCTTACCACAATACAATACTTTGTCAATATACATGGAACAATATATTCAGACACTCTTTTACAAAACAACTCGTATTCTTTTTCGAAATTGCCTTCTATTGTTTGAGTAAAAACCAAGTTGTTTGACGTTAATACTAATAAATGATTTTTCTGAGGATTATACAGTCTGCGCTCGGTTGTATATTGCGTAGAAATATTGCTAAAAAATTCCGAAGAAAAGTATTTATTATTGTAAAGAATATCGTCTGCTATCTCTCCCCAATAATCCAACAACTTAAACATATGATTGAATGATACACCAAATGTTAATTGCTTTATATTTTTCATGTCCATATTGCTCCTATAGTTTATTTATGTAATTATACCATATATTTGACTAATTTGCAATATTCGACACAAAAATATTATTAATTTTTTGTTTTTACAAAAGTCCCGCCCGAACCATTATTAATATTATTTGAAGCATTTCATAGGTCAGATAAAATTCTCTTTTTTTATCTGTTGTAATTAAACCATTATCAATCAACTTATTTATTATGAATTGATATTCTTTCGGAATTTCGTTTATGGTTTTATAAACCAAATCAATCCCCACCTCCTGCAAGTAGATGTATTTTTTATCTTATTAAAATTTCAACTCTGGAATATTTTAACATATCTCATTTAAACAAACGGTCGAATCCTCTGTATTAATCCCTTTTTCTTTGTTTATTGCTCCCAATTTGTTGGGGAGCGGTCGTTGCCGATCGCTCCCTTTTGTTATGCGTGAAGTGCCGTTTTCATTTCGGCTATTTCTGCGTTCATGGTTGCTATCAACTCGGCGAGCTTCTGCTCGCATTCCTCGATACTTGATGCATACACGTTTCGGATGATCCACTTGCCGTTGATATTCGGCGAGTATCAACCTTCCCATACGTTCTTGCTCACCTGATGGATCGAGCCTGTTCCCTGCCGTCTGTACTTGCCTTTATAAGGCTCAAATTTCGTCCTTGGCGTGGGTTTTGGTGCTTCGGTCGGTACTTGCTCGTCCTCGCTCTCACCGCCCTCAAACTCGGCGTACGCGCCTGCAAGCGTTCCTATCGTTCTGTCAATGGTCTTGGCTGCAGTTCGCATTCCTTCGTCGGTGGCGTGGGAGTACACGTTCAGCGTGGTTTCTACGCTTTCATGTCCTATTGTGCAGGCGAGTGTTTTGACATCCATTCCGTACCTCAGAGCCTGCGTTGCGAAGGTATGGCGAAGCGCGTGGAACGGCACTTGCTTACAGCCTGCGTGTTCGAGAATCTGCGAGAGCTTCTTTCGGCACGCACATGGATCGCGTGGCAGGTCTTGTTCTCTTTTATAAGGCGATGGGAACAGCCACTTTGACCGTACCTTTTTGCGGTACTCCTTCAGCATCTCGATCAGCGGTAACGGGAGGATGATTGTGCGGTAAGCTGCTTTTGTTTTCGGAGGCATGATGTGCAGTTCCTTATTGAAGTACCGCACCTGCTTATTAACCTTCAGCTCGCCTGTTTCAAGGTTGATATCATCCCACATGAGCGCCAGCAGTTCCCCTCGGCGTAAGCCCGTGGACAGGTCGAGGAGGAACATTTCATAGAATCCTTCCTCTTTCGCCTGTATGAGCAGACGTTGCATTTCTTCGACCGTCAGCACCTCGATTTCCGCACTTTTCTTGGGCGGCAGCTTACAATGCGCAGCCGGATTCTGACGGATCAGTCCTTCGACTCTCGCCTTTTCAAGCGAGGCTCGGCAATGGGCGTGTATGCTCCTTATCACCGAGTTGGCAAGTCCTTCTCCGTATATTTCTCGGCGGACGAGCCTGCCGTCGCTTTTAAGGTGCGCGTAGAATTTTTCGAGTGTTCCTGCCGTGACTTGATTAAGAGGAACATTGCCGATTTTCGGGATGATCTGATTATAGATTCTCTGTTCATAGGTGGTCTGTGTGTACGGTCGGAGAGCAGGCTTGCAGTAGTTCTGATACCAGAAGTCTATCCACTCTCCGAATGGCATTTCGGGTGTGCACCGAGTGATCTCGGTTGCTCCGATGGTTTCTTTGAGTGCTTCGAGCTTTTCGAGGCACTCTGTTTTTGTTTTTGCAAGCACGTTCTTGGTCTTGGGCAAACCGCGTTCATCGTATCCGATGACGATTCGTCCTTCCCATCTGCCGTCCTTGCGTTCTCTTACTGTTCCTGATCCTGATTTTCGTCGTCTTGCCATGGTTTTAACTCCTTTCCAAAGATATCTGTGATATAGTTGCCGACGATGCCTGATGCATTTCTCTGCATGTCGGTTGTCACGTGAGTGTAGGTGTCGAGCGTGAAGCTCGCCTTGGTGTGACCGAGAATACCTGCCAAGGTCTTGGGATCGACTCCGTTTGAAGCTGCGTGCGTTGCGAAGGTGTGACGCAGGTCATGGAAGCGGATATCGGGAAGTCCTGCTTCCTTCAGCAGGCGTTTGAGCTGTGCGTATGCCGTGCCGGGATCAAGCGGCAGTTCGGGATAGGTCGGCTTCGGGAAGATCCACTCGGTGAGTGCTTTTTTCTGCCGTTCGCACAGAAGATTGCACACGCTTCTCGGAAGAAGTATCACACGGTTTCCTTCGCTCGTTTTTGTTTCGCCGATAACGGGCTGTCCGTGCTGGTAGCGTATGGTTCTCTGCACGTGGAGCTTGCCGTGCTCGGCATCGAAGTCCGTCCATTTCAGACCGCAGATCTCACCTCGGCGCATGCCTGTCATTAGGTCGGTATAGAAGAAATCGTACCATACCTCATCCCCTTCGATATGCGTTAGAAAGGTTTCGATCTGAGACTGCAACAGTACCGTTTTTTCTTGTCTGCCGAGCTTCGGTATCGTTGTTCCTTCTGTCGGGTTTACAGGAATCAATCCCTCTCGAACCGCCCCGTCCAAGGCTTCGTGAAGCATCATGTGAATCGCTCGTACCATAGAGTTTGACAGCTCGTGTCCGTGCACCTTGTGCTTCTCCATTCTGCCCGACCGTTTGAGCTTGTTGTACATCTTTTGGATGTCTTGTGTTGCCACTTGCGTGATGATCTTACTGCCAAGGTTCGGTATGATGTGGTTGTTGATCATGTGCCGATATCTTGCGGCCGTGCTTTCGCGTATCATCGGGGCTTTATATTCTTCAAGCCATTTTGTGAGCCAATCGCCGAGAGTCATTCGGCTTTCCTCGGTCATGTCCATGCCTGCGTAGTATTCTTTGAGTTTTGTGAGGCGAGGCATCAGCTCTTTTTGTGTTTTGCCGAACACCGATTTATACATCGGAGTTCCGTCATTTTTGTGACCGACGACGATACGGCCTTCCCATCGTCCGTCACTTCTTTTTCTTATTAGTCCGTCGCCCGACGGTCTGCGTTTTCCGCTCATGTTAAGGTTTCCTCCTTCCTTCGGGAATTCTGCTTGCAGAATTCGGGGCGTGACTGTATTTGTTTAGATTTGAGTTAAAGCTCATGTCGCGCCTGTTCTCCTTTGTTTTTTGTTAGTACACACAATACCATAAAGACGCAGGACTTTCCAGCGTTTTTCCGAAAAGTTATCACACAAGACATAATTATCCCATACGCATTCCGAGGCCTTCCTTCTTCTGTCTGATCTGTTCCCTGAGCTTTTTATCGACTCCTTGCATCATACCGCTCTTGGCATACGCTTTTGCTCGGTCATCAATCACTCGGCTTGCATGGCGGAAGAGATTCAGAACGCCTGAAAGCAATCGTGCATTGACTCCGTTGTTTATAGCTTTCAATGCTTCCTCTGCGGCAGTATCACCTCTTTCGGCAGCAAATTGTAAATATGCCTTTCCGTTTTCGCGCTCATTCTGCTCGTAGTAATACCATAATCCGACGCGGAATCCAAGCTCAGGCTTATACATTACCGCGATGCGGAAATACTCTTTTGCTTTTGCAATATCTCCGCGTTCCGAACACATTTTTGCATACGCATAAGCTGCATACGGGTTTCTCTGATCTGCCGCTTTCCCCAAGTATTTCATTGCTTCTTCGGGTTCTTTTTCTCGGAGTAGTTTGCCATACTCATACTCGGCGGCATCGTATCCTTTGTTCAGCGCCATTTTGAGATACTTCATTTTTTCGTTTTCTTTGTCCTCAATTCTTCCGTCGCGGTAACACTTGTAGAGCAAGTACATCGCGTATTCATTTCCGTTCTCAGATGCTTTCTTCAGCCAATGCTCGGCTTCTTCGGGATCGTCATACTCGTCAAGATATTTCTTGCCGAGTAGATACATCTGCGTTTCATCGCCTTGCTCCGACCAATACTCCAAGTCCTCAAGATCTTCTTCCTCTGTTTCATCGCTTGGCTCACTGTCGTCCTTACCATAGAAGTCAAACGCGATTTTCAAATCGGATGCTATCCTCACGACCTCGTTGCGTATACTTTTGAACTCCTTGTTTTCTTCAAGCGGAATCTTTTCCGGCATCGCATCGGTGTAGGTTCTGAATGTTTCGCATCTGCACTTGTGCCACAGATCATACAGCTCAGCAATTCTCTCATCGCCTGCTATCATCCTTACGATCTCGTCAACCAATTTCTTGGTGTCCTTATCAAGGTATCCGTACACTTTTTTGCCTTTGTGTTCGGACAACTTCTCAGAAAGAAACTGAAGCTTCAACACGATTTCAGAATCGTATTTGATTGTTCCGCCGCTGATTTCTTCTATGATCTCTGCCATACGCGAACTGAACGCAAGCTTGATATCATCCCGCGCTTGTGTCTGCTCTTTGTAAACAGAAATTAAATCCTGACGGAAAATATCTTTTGCAATCGTTTGCTTGATATTGTGAATGCCAACCGTTGAGAGGTGAGGCTCCTGAGGCTTGTCCGACCACACGAGCATGTGCACATGCGGATGTGTTTCGCTGTTGTGGTACGCAGCATACCAACGAAGATTGCCGGGAGCAATGTGCATCTCTCTTGCAATATCATTTCGATGCGAGCGTAACAGATTCATCCATTGCACCGCAGAATTATAACCGAGCCGCTCTGCATCCTCACGCTTGAGAGAAAATATCAATCCCCACACGTTGCCCGAATGATTATTGATCGTTTCTTCAATCTGCGAGAGATTGATCACAACACCTTCGTCCGAGAACAATCCGTTCGAGCCTTTTCGCTCATTGATATAGTCAGCCATTCCGCTTCGCAGAAGCTCAACACCATCGCGCGTGGCAATATATTTTGCGTATGCACCGCGCTCTCCCTTGCCTGCTTTTCGTCCGGGCTTATAGTACGGAGCTTTGAATATCAGTCTTGCCATTCGGGATTATCCACTCCTGATATAAGATCAATCACACTTACAGTTCCATTTGTTTCTTTCAGATGCCTAACCGCATGACGGCGGATTTGTTCAACGAACTCCTCGTTGTACGCATATTTACCGTCCTCAAGTATGATTCGCGCAAGCACATTTTGCTCCACCGCCATCTTGAAAAGAATTCTCGCGAGGCGATCCTCTGTGTCACGAAGCTTTGCACTGAACACAGATTCGAGTGCCGGCGTCAAAAACTTTTCGCTGCTTTCCCTGCTCAGCCATTCGAGATAGAACTCAACCGCATCGCGGATAAATTCATTTCGGGATATGCCAAGCTCGGTGCTCTTTTCATCGCACCGCCGTAATTGTTCCTCTGTAAATCTGATTCCTGTCGAGCCCATGGCTCTGCAATTTTTACTTTTCATATTAGTTTCTCCTTGTATTTTTGCTGATTATTTGGCGGAGAGCTCCAAAACCTTCCCAAACCTTAAAGAGACACACAAATTCTCATCCGCCTGAATTCTTTTAGGCTGAAAAAGCCTTGGAAACTCTCCGTTTTCTGTCCGCTCGGCGTTGCCGTGCGGTGTGGACTAGCCGAGAAGAGACTCGGCTTTATCCTGCTTCACAATCGGACGGCGTTAAACCGCCCGATTTCTGTGCTTTTCATCGTATTTTGCGAGTGCTTCTTCGGCTCTTCTCCGTGCTGCTTCTGCGTACAACCGTTTCATCTGAATTTCTTCATAGTAATCGATCGCTTCCTGAATCGGACGGATGGTATACTTCAAAGTACCGTTGTGAGCTTTGCCTGACTTGGTTCTCACCATTGTCCACTCGGTAGTAATCAACCGCTTTTTTTCAAGCGACTGAACATACTTGCGAACGGTATTGACACTCATACCAACCGCCGATCCAATTGTTTTATATCCGGGATAGCATTGAAAGGTTTTTCTGTCCTCGCAGTACATGAGATACAGGTACACGAGAATTTCGCCTCCGTCTAAACCCAAATTAAAAATCACATTTGGCACGGGAAAGAACTTGTCCGCTGCATTTGGTTTCTTTCCATAGAGCATTCAGCACGCTCCTTTCAAGTAGGTTTGCCTGAACTGAATATCCACGATCTTTTCACCGAGCAGAACAGAAACAAACATCATTTCAACGAAATCGTCGAACGAAATTCGCCAACACTTTCTCTCAGCTTCTGCAATCGCACGGTCGAGATCCTCGGGCATCATCTTGTTGATGATGAGATCACGAATGAACTCGCGCTCGAACGTGATTGACCAAACAGTTATTCTCTTTCGCAACCAAAGAGAAATCATCGCTCGCATAGCAAGCTCCTTCACTTGCTCACTTGAATACTTTCGTTCCGGGTGGAAGTAGCACGCGGACAGCAGAAAGAAAAAATCTCTACTCTCTTTTCTCATCGGCTACCTCTCTTTGCTACCTGCTCTTCCATCCATCGCTTCAGATCATCGCGCGGA
>CALCTE010000124.1 GCA_937893885.1 uncultured Clostridia bacterium
AACACGCTGACCGTCCGCCACACCGTACACTCTACCGAGGAAGGTATTGTCGCCAAAGACAGACTGAAAACAAAATCCTCCTACCGCACGCTGACACTTGAGCCCTTCGTGCGTGGCGAACTGCTGAAGCACCGCGAAAAGCAAGAGCAGATGAAAAAGGTGATGCGCTCGGCATACTCCAAGGAATACACCGACTACGTCTGTGTGGATGCGCTCGGCAAGCTGTACGATCCCGACTTTGTCACCGGACACTTCGGACAGTTGCTGAAGAAGCATAACCTGAAGAAGATCCGCTTCCACGACCTGCGCCACTCCTGCGCCTCGGTGCTGCTTGCCCAAGGCGTGCCAATGAAGCAGATACAGGAATGGCTCGGGCATAGCGATATGAGCACCACCGCCAATATTTACAGTCACCTCGATGCCGTAACGAAAGCAGACACCGGCGCGGCAATGAGTAAAGCGTTGGGGTGAGTCACAAACAAAACAAGACCGCTTCGATTGCTCGAAGCGGTCTTGTTTCTTATGAATTAAATTGCGTCACTATCGTAATTTAGTTGATTTTTGGCATCCCTATACATAAGAGTAACATATGTCATGTTCGATGTGTGTACGTAGGCAAGTCGTAGTATGGCAATCACAAAAACAAAATCTTTTGGGTACAAAGCACAGTATTCTTTTCTAAAACCGTCCTGCTGGATTTTTTCTACTTCATCAAGCAGTCCTACATGGCGCAGTTTTATGGCAGCGTCGCTAATGGCATCCTCTGTTAGCGAAGTGGCCTTTGAAAGCATTTGAGGCGAAAATGATGTTGCACTTTCTCCTTCCGAAATTAATTTTTCATAAATAGCTTTCAAGACCTTACGAGCATTTTTATCTCCTAAGACAGATAATAATTCTCCTGCTTTGTCAAGATCAAAAAGCAGTGCGGAATCTGAGCTACCATAACTGCGATCAATGAAAGAAAGGGCATCGGAGAGAAAAATAGAACTGTGTTCAGGTTCGCCTTCATCTATAACGTAAGCGCATTTGGGCTGTGGGAAGTCAAAATCTGTTTTTAATGATTCAATTCGTTTTTTCAGTTTTTCGCTCGTTAAAATTTTTTTATCGCCATAATAAAACGCAAATTGAGCTTTAGCAAAGAGAGAAATAATAGCGTCATAGCAAAGGTCGGGGAGCTCCGACAACTTAACTACTTTCGGAGCGTCAGGAGTTTCTTCAAAAAGTGAATTGATGTCAACGCCAAGAATCTTTGCCAAGTTCGGTAAGATAGAGATATCGGGATTAGAAAGTTCGTTTTCCCATTTAGATACAGATTGTGCCGTCACACCAAGTTGTTCTGCTAACTGTTCCTGTGTGTATCCGCATAGTTTGCGATAATATGCAATGTTTTGATTTAAATTCATGAATTCAACCTCCTTCTTATCTTGCTTATAGTATATCATATGATAAAACAACTGTAAAGATACTATTTGGATAGCGAAAAAGATTTTTTAACAACTTGTGGTTGAATATTTCGTTTGATACAAACGATATCTATTATCAAAAAGCGAAATGATGGCTAATTATGTGAGCTTGAGAAGCATAACCTGAAGAAGATCCGCTTCCACG
>CALCTE010000125.1 GCA_937893885.1 uncultured Clostridia bacterium
ATACCTTAAAATATGCAAAAAAAATGAACAAGCCGATAACGCTCGTTCAAATTTAAGTGCGTCCAACTCTCATCTCTTTAGGAGTTTTCCCACAGAGAGTAATAAGCAAATCCGATAGATTCGTTTTGAATCTATCGGATTTATTTTTAATCAAGTTCACGAAGTCCCATATACAGCTCGTAGTATCTGCCCTTTTGCTCGATGAGCTGTTTTTGAGTGCCCCTTTCTATTATCTCGCCGCGCTCAAGTACCATAATGCAGTCCGAATCGCTTATCGTTGAAAGTCTGTGAGCTATTACGAAGGTCGTGCGGTTTTCCATAAGCTTTGACATTCCCTCGTTTATCATCTTTTCCGTCTTTGAGTCGACGGAGCTCGTTGCCTCGTCAAGTATCAGTATCGGCGCTTTCGATAAAGCTGCCCTTGCTATATTGAGAAGCTGGCGCTGTCCTTGCGAAAGGTTTGCGCCGTCGCCGTCAAGATACGTGTTATAGCCGTCCGCAAGCTTTGTTATAAAGCTGTGCGCCGAAGCGGTCTTTGCCGCTTCTATAACCTCTTGGTCCGTCGCATCAAGTCTGCCGTAGCGGATATTTTCCATAACCGTACCCGTAAAGAGCTTCGTATCCTGCAAGACCATCGCGACCTTCTCGCGAAGTTCCTTTCGGCGATATTTCTTTATATCCACTCCGTCTATGGTGATACTGCCTTCTTCTATATCGTAAAAACGGGGCAAGAGATTCATAACCGTAGTTTTTCCCGCGCCCGTGGAGCCCACGAAGGCTATCTTCTGACCGGGGTGAGCGTAGAGCGTGATGTTTTTAAGCACCTGTTTCCCCTCAACGTAAGAAAAGCTTACGTTTTCGAATACAACGTCACCGCGTATGTTTGCGGCGCTTACTGCGTCCTTACTATCGGCAGTCTCGGGAGCGGTATCCATAAGTGCAAATACTCTTTCCGCGCCCGCAAGAGCAGAAAATACTGTTGCCATTTGCGCGGAAAGCTCGTTTATCGGGCGTGAAAAATGAATGGAGTAATTTACGAATATCGAAAGTCCGCCAACGTCAAAGCCACGGAATATGCAAAGAAGTCCGCCGACCCCCGCGACGAGCGCGTATCCGACTCTGCCTAAATTTCCCATTATGGGACCCATCACGCCGCCCCAGAACTGCGCACCTATCTGCTTATCCCTCATATACTCGTTGAGCTTTGAGAATTCCTCAACACTTATATCCTCGCGGCAAAATACCTTCGTGACCTTCTGCCCCGAAACGCTCTCCTCTATGTAGCCGTTTACCGAGCCGAGAGCTGACTGCTGTGCACTGTAATACTTACGGCTGAGTTTCATTATAGCCGCGCCGCCAAATGTGAAAATGGGCATAAACACGAGTATTATGAGCGTAAGCCATATATTCGTATACGCCATCATAGCAAGTGTTCCGACGATATTTATGCTTCCCGAGATGAGCGATATAACGGAGTTATCAAGCATCACACCGATATTGTCGACGTCGTTGGTATATCGGCTCATAAGCTCTCCCGCACTGCTCTTATCATAAACGCTTACGGGGAGCTCTTGCATCTTGCAAAACAGGTCGTTTCTTATTTTTTCCACCGCATTTTGCGAGACTTTAAGCATAAGGCGGGCTTGGGTAAAGCTTGCCACAACGCCCGTGAGATATATAAATACGAGCATCAAAAGCACCTTCAAAAGCGAAATAAGTACGTTTTCTGCTGTATTCGTCTTCGAAAAACTAAGCTCAGCGGTTGTGCCTGCGTTTTTCACTGAAAACTCCAAGGTAAGCGCGGTTGCGCCTGCGTTTATCTTTGCGCCGTCCTTTGAAAGCACGCTTACGCTGTCTTCGTTCTGTATGATAAGGCAGTCTTCGCTTTCCGTAGCGGCGTTTTCTTCGGGTAACCGCGCGCCGATAAGCGTAAGCTCATCGCCGGGAAAATTCACCGTAAAGCGATAGCTCTCTACCTCTCTTTCCGGCAAAGTAACCGTAGCAGTGAGCGTTTTGCCCTCCGTCTTTCCCGATATCACAAGCTCGTCGCTTTCTTCGCCGTTTATTTCGGTCTTATACTTTGAGTCGTCTATACTGTTAATTACGGGACGAAGCACATACGAGCCGATAAGCGAAACTGCCGTCGATATGACCATACAAAATATTGCCAGTATAAGAAGCAGCTTATATTTGCCTATATATGCAAGGAGCTTATTTAAAGTGCTTTTCATATCCTTCGGCTTGCCGTGGAGTGCAGGGTTTCCGCCTCTTCCGCGCATACCGCCTCCCATCATCGGTGGGCGATTCTTTTGAGAGGAACTCGGAAGTCCGCCGTAAAGAGCTCGAAGCTCTTCTAAACTTTTACTTGCCATATTATTCCTCCTCTTTGCTTATTTGAGATTCGTATATCTCTTTGTACTCACCGTTTGACGCGAGTAGGTCCTCATGCGTTCCCATACCTGTTATCTTACCACCTGTCATAACGATTATCACGTCTGCGTTCACTACGGAAGATACGCGTTGTGCTATAATTATTTTCGTCGTACCGGTAAGCTCGCGAAGGCTCTTTCGTATGCTAGCCTCTGTTGCCGTATCAACAGCGCTCGTAGAGTCGTCCAAAATAAGTATCTTCGGCTTTGCGATAAGTGCTCTCGCGATGCAAAGCCTTTGCTTCTGACCGCCTGAAACGTTAGTGCCGCCTCTTGTGACGGGCGCGTTATATCCGCCGTCGAAGCCCTTTACAAATTTATCCGCCTGTGCCGCTTCGGACGCCCAAACAAGTTCTTCGTCTGTTGCGTCCTCGTCTCCGAAGCGAAGATTTTGTGCGACCGTACCCGAGAAAAGCACGTTATTCTGAAGCACCATACTGACGCCTCGGCGAAGATTTTTTAAATCGTATTCGCGAACGTCCACGCCGTCGACGAGAACTCTGCCGCTTGAAGGGTCATAAAGGCGCGGTATCATTGAGACGAGCGTACTTTTTCCTGAACCGGTAGTGCCGATTATTCCAACCGTGGAGCCCGCCTCTACCTTAAAACTTACGTTATCAAGAACGGGTTCGGGGCTGTCCTTATAATATCGGAAGCTTACGTTTTCAAACTCGATACTTCCATGCTGTACCGTCATTTCGGAAGTGCCCGATTCGATGTCAGTCTTCTCATCAAGCACCTCGCATATACGCTTGCCCGACGCTATTGCGCGAGATGCGAAAACAAATAGCATGCTGAGCATAGTAAGCGACATAAGTATCTGCGAAAGGTAAGTAACAAAAGCCGAAAGGCTGCCGATGGAAAGCGAAAAGGGGTTATCTATAACGGTCTTTCCGCCGATAAACAAAACTGCGACGGAAGCAAGGTTCATTACAAGCGTCATAAGCGGTGACGAAAGTATCATAAGCTTCATTGCGCCTACGCCCGCATCCTTCAAATTCTTGTTTGCCTTTGCAAATTTTTCCTTTTCGTACTCCTCGCGGTTAAAGGATTTTACGACTCTTACGTTTGCAATATTCTCCCCGACGGAGCTGTTTAATCCGTCTATCTTCTCCTGCATTTTAGAAAAGCGCGAAAATGCCTTGGAGATGATAACACCCTGTATCGCCACGATAAGCGGTATGGCAAAGAAAAGGACGGTTGCAAGCTTTGGGGCAATTATTATCGCCATTATGAGAGCGCCTATCAAAATACCGGGGCTTCTAAGGCACATACGCAGTAACATATTTATAAAATTCTGAAGCTGTGTGACGTCGTTTGTGAGCCTCGTTATAAGCGAACTTGTCGAAAATTTATCTATATTCGTGAACGAAAAATCCTGTATCTTTTTGTACACGTCAAGCCTTAAATCCGTTGCGAAATTGCCCGACGCTTTGGCGCCGAACCACGCGCCTCCTATACCGCCCAGCATCATAACGACGGCAAAAACCACCATAAGTGCCGACATTAAAGCTACGTATCCCCAATCTCCGTTTGCTATTCCCACGTCTATTATCTTCGCAAGTAACGCAGGCATAAGTATCTCTCCGACTATCTCCACTATCATACACAGCGGGCCGAGAATAAAATAAGCCGTATACGGCTTTACGTATTTACTCCAACGCTTCATTTTACTTCCTTTCCGTAGCCTCTTATAAACTTTATGTACTATTATATTACTATGACGCGCCGTGTCAACGGCTTTTACAAAAAATTTACAATTCCAATGCGCTGTTTATTGAAAACAGAAAGCTTTTTTGATATAATAAGTATGAGGTGACGTATTGTGCAAAGTATATCGGATGCGCTTAAAAAACTTGAAAATTCGAAGTTCCGTTCATCGTTTCATTTAAAGAAAAAAGAGCGTGATTACATAAGGAAAAAAGGTCTTGACGTAATAAGAGAGCACGCAAAAGACATAATAAAGAAAAGACTTGCCCCCGCATATATCGAAAACGACGGAAATCAAACTCCGACGAAAAACCACCCCGTATTTATCGCACAGCACGCCTGCGCATGCTGTTGCCGCTCTTGCCTTTATAAATGGTATAAGGTGCCCCAAGGAATTGAGCTTTCTGAAGAAAGACAAGAAAAAATCGTTTCCTTGCTTATGGCTTGGATAGAAAAAGAATATACAAGTTGTGATAACGTGTCTTAATTTTGCTATTGATTTTATTGTAAAATATGGTATAATATACGATGTGTATATATGCAAATGAAAGGATCAAATTATGAATAATAAGAACTATCCTCTTTATCAGACGACCTTCATCGACGATATGCGTTCGCTTGTCGAAACTTCCGCGAAAAACTTCCCCGACAAGATAGCGATATCATACAAAAATTCCCCCTCCGACAAGGAGACTCAAAGAGTAAGCTACACCGAATGGAGAGATGACGTAAGATCTCTCGGCACAGAGCTTACGAGAATGGGATATCGCGAAAAGACCATAGCTCTTATCGGCGAAAACTCATACGGCTGGTGCTGTTCCTATTTTGCAGTTATGGCAATCGGTGCAGTGCTCGTCCCCATCGACAAGGAGCTTCCTGCTGCAGATATCGCGGGTATCATTAACGTTTCGAAGTGTGACGCCGTCATCTTCGGCAAAACCGCCGAAGCAAAGATCAAGGAGATCGCCCCCTCTCTTGAAACGGTAAAGGCTTATTTCTCCATAGCAAAGGAAAACTCCGTTGAGGGTGCAGAGAGCCTTAACACCTTGGAAGAAAGAGGCTCTGCGGCATACGCAGAGGGCGATAAATGCTACTATGAATATAAGATAGATCCTCACAAGCTTGCAACCATCGTATTCACATCGGGTACTACAGGTAAGGGCAAGGGCGTTATGCTCTCCCAATACAATATCGCACAAGATATGACCTGCGGTATGTATAACTTCGATATCACCGATAAAACTCTCCACGTGCTTCCTCCCCACCACACCTTCGGTTCGACCGTCGTGTTCGTTGGTCACCTTGCTCAAGGTAAGGAAGTTTACATCTCCAGTGGTATAAAGTACGTTAGCGAGGAGATAAAGGAACAACAGCCCACCCACCTCATTCTCGTTCCCGCCTTCTTGGAGGTTATGAACAAGAAGATATGGCAGACAGCGAAAAAGAGCGGTAAGGTAGGTCTTTTGAAGACGATGATGAGCGTCAGCAACTTTGCGCGTAAGTTCGGACTTGATATGCGCCGTAAGCTCTTCTCAAGCGTTCTTTCCGCATTCGGCGGTAAGCTTGAGCTCGTTATTTGCGGCGGCGCAAAGCTTGACGAAGATATCATAAAGACGTTTGACGCTATCGGCATCACGCTCCTTAACGGATACGGCATCACCGAATGCGCTCCTCTTATCTCGGCAAACAGAAACAAATATCAAAAGCCCGGCAGCGTAGGCGTGCCGATCATCGGCTGTCAGGTTAAGATCGCAGATCCCGACGAAAACGGCGAAGGCGAAATTTGCGTAAAGGGCCCGCAGGTAATGCTTGGCTACTTCGAAAACCCCGAAGCTACCGCAGCTGCGTTTGACGAAGACGGCTTCTTTAAGACAGGCGACTACGGAAAGCTCGACGAAGAAGGCTGGATATACATTACGGGAAGACTTAAAAATCTAATCATACTTCCCAACGGAAAGAACGTATATCCCGAGGAGATTGAAGCAGATATTCAAAAGATACCCGGTGTAAACGAAGTTGTAGTATACGAGGGTGAAAGCTCTCTCCAAAACGATAAGAAGCTTATCGTTGCGGAAATATTCCCCGATCATGATGCTTTAAAAGAGCTCGGTATTGAGGATAACAAGGTTTACTTCGAAAAGGAGATCAAGAAGCTTAACGAAAAGATGCCTCCCTACAAGGCTGTCAAGCGCGTAAAGCTCAGAAGCACCGAATTCGAGAAGAACACCTCCAAGAAGATCATAAGATTCGCAATCGATAAGACTATTGACTAAAGGGGACGTAAAAATGAATCATTCTATTGAAAACGAAAGCATAATTTTGACCGTCGCCGAAAAGGGCGCGGAGATGCAGTCTATTTACTCAAAGAAAACCGGAAAGGAATATCTTTGGCAAGGTAATCCCGACATTTGGGCAGGAAGAGCATATAACCTCTTCCCCACTTGCGGTAAAATGGCGCAAAATAAATACACGTTTGACGGCGCTACGTATGAAATGAATCCTCACGGCTTTGCAAGACGTATGGATTTCGTGCTCTCCGATATGCAAGATGAGCAGATGAGCTTTACGCTCCGCGCAAACGAAGCCACCTTGAAGGCTTACCCTTTCCTTTTTGAATTCACCATTACCTATACTCTCGCAAACGACACGGTGGTAATAAGCTACGAAGTAAAGAACGAGGACAGCAAGACGATGCTATTCGCTATCGGCGGCCATCCCGGCTTTAACGTGCCTTTAAGCGAAAGAGAAGTATTCGAGGACTACTACCTGGAGTTCTACGCAGAGGGCAATCCGCAAGAATACGTTATGAATTCCGACGGATATTTCAGCGGAAAAATGAGAGATTTTCCCCTTCGCGGCGGACGTATTTTAAATCTTTCACACAAGCTCTTTAACAACGACGCTATATTCCTTGATGGAGCGATAAACGGCGTAACGCTCAAGTCATCTCAAAGCAAACACTTCGTTCACGTACATTTTGCGGGAATGAAATGCCTCGGCATTTGGCATAAGCCCAACGTCGAAGCTCCCTACGTTTGCATCGAGCCTTGGTCAAGTTGCCCCGTCAAAAACGGCGAAGCTATTGACTTCAGAAAAAAGCCGCAGAACCTCTCCCTTGCACCCGCAAAGACCTACAAGACGTCTATGACGATAACGGTTGGCTGATTAAAACGATAAAACTCTCTCCTTGCTACAAGGAGAGAGTTTTTGTTTTGCAAAAGCGACAACGGCTTTCGATATGCCGAAGCGTTTTTATCTATTCTGGTTGTTCTGGTTATTCCGGTTGTTCTGGTTGTTCTGGTTGTTCTGGTTGTTCTGGTTATTCTGGTTATTCTGGTTGTTACGGTTATTCTGATTGTTCTGATTGTTACGGTTGTTCTGATTGTTTTGGTTATTCTGATTATTCTGGTAATTGTTTTCCATAATAAAAAATCCTTTCTTAATCGTTTGTGTATAGTTTTTGTTGATCGATGACAAACTATACACAAATTTTCAGGAGGTTTTTACGTGCTTTTAATACAAAACGGATTAGTTTTTACGATGGAAAGCAGCAAGGAATGTTATGCCGATATACTGATCGACAAAGATAAAATTATCGAAATTTCAAAAAAAATAATACCAACGGAGCGTATGAGGATCATTGATGCTTCAGGTTTGCTCATATATCCCGGTTTTATAGATGCTCATAGTCATATAGGACTTTCGGAAGAAAAGAAAACAAGCCAAACAGACACCTGCAACGAAGGTACCAATCCTATCACACCTGCCGTACGCGCTATTGATGCGATAAATCCTATGGACAGTGCTTTTCACAATGCTTTAGCTTCCGGCATAACAGGTGTTATGGTCGGACCGGGAAGTTCGAACCCTATCGGAGGGCAATTCGCATTCATAAAAACATACGGCAGACGAATTGATGATATGGTAGTTCTCTCCCCCTCTGCCATGAAATTTGCCTTTGGAGAAAATCCAATGACAAATTACGGTCCAAACGGAAATATCCCTTCCACACGTATGGGAATCGCATCGTTGATCAGAGAAGAATTGACGCTTGCTAAGCAATATTTCGATAGCAATAACGGTTCGCAGAAAACATTTACCATGGAATGCTACAGAAATCTGTTTGAAGGTAAAATTCCCATGAAAGCACACGTACACCGCGCAGACGATATTTTTACTGCCATTCGTATCGCCAAGGAATTTAGCCTAGGACTTACTCTTGATCATTGCACAGAAGGGCATCTCATAGCCGATGCCATTGCCGAAAGTAATTTTCCCGCAATCGTCGGGCCCTCACTTGCGTCTCGAAGCAAAGATGAAGTAAGGCTTTCGGATTTCAAGACGCCGGGTATACTACAAAAAGCCGGTGTTTTGGTGGCGCTAACTACAGATCACCCTGTATCCAGAATCCAATCCCTTCCGTTATGTGCGGCACTTGCCGTTAAAGAAGGTATGAGCAAGTGGGGTGCGCTACGTGCAATTACCATTGATGCCGCACGCATTTGTCGTGTAGATCACCGAGTAGGCAGTTTAAAAGAAGGTAAGGACGCCGATATTTCCATTTTTGACGGTGATCCTTTGCAAATTGCTTCCTCTGTAAAATACACTATCGTAAACGGAGAAATCGCGTGGCAATCAAAAATTTCATCGTAAGAATAGAAAAAACAAGGTGCGGTTGCACCTTGTTTTTAATTTATTCGTTAGTCTCTGCGGGAAGTGCTTGCTCTTCGGTTTCTGTATTTTCCTCCGTACTTTCGCTGCCGGACGTGTCGGGTTTTGAAGTCTCTGGAGTGGTGCCTATAAGAGTTGCTTCCTTGCGAAGCTTCTCGATATCTTTTTGGCTTAACTTCTGTATCTGGTCGGGCGTGATCTTCTTTAAGAATATCGCGGGATCTTTTCTCACGCCTTGCTCATATATCTCCAAATGAAGATGCGGGCCAGTGACTCTTCCCGAGTCACCCGAAAGTCCGATAGGCTGACCTTGGTATACCTTATCACCCACCTCAACCAAAACGCCTGAGAGATGCGCGTATATCGTCTTGTACTTTCCGCCGTGGTCTATCTCTATCATAAGGCCGTATGCGCCACTGTACTGCGCTCTCGTGATAACGCCGCCGTCGCAAGCGTATACCATCGTTCCAATAGCGGCGTTGAAGTCAAGACCGCCGTGGAAGCTGTGGCCGCCGAATATATCTCTCCAACCGTAAGAGCTCGTTATAAGAGGATTATTTATCGGAATAATAAAGGTTCCCGTAGGAGCCGTCGGGGGTTTTGGTTTTGTGCCGACGAGCACTATCTTTTCGACAGGCTCGGTTATCGTTTCCGCCGATAGAACTACTCTCTCGACCTCTTCACCGTTTATATAGCTTGCGCTTGCAACTACGCTTCGAAGCCCCGTCTGTCCCTCTTGGAATACATAGGTTATACCGTCGTAATAGTCTGCACTGTCTCTGTATACAGTCTTATACGGTACGCTTTCTTCGTACTCCTCCGTCACCGTCGTCTTATAAAGAAGAAGTGTGGAG
Source organism: uncultured Clostridia bacterium (assembly GCA_937893885.1). Lineage (GTDB taxonomy): Bacteria > Bacillota > Clostridia > Oscillospirales > CAG-272 > CALCTE01. The sequence continues at coordinate 9,665 of CALCTE010000125.1, forward strand.
CTGTCGCCTTCAAAATCAACATGCGTGTAATATGTGTTTGTAAAGTCACATTCGCCTTCGATCTCACTTGCGTAGGCGCGAAGGGCTACCGTTTCATCTGCAGCGTATTCAACGGTTGCGTTTAGAAGAAGAGTTACGAGTTCATCTTTCGTATAGACCGTTTCTTTCGCTACTACTCTCTTTTGGAAATATATAGTATTTGCTATCTCAACCTTTCCCTCATAGTGCTCGTCAACACGTGCTGTCACTTCGTCAAGCGCGCCTTGCAATACGGTAAGGTCTTGGTTTGCGGCGACAAAATTGCCGTCAACGTACAAAGCGTACGCTTCGACAAGCCTTTGGTCTGCCACCATAACAAACATTTTATTAAAAAGCTCTTCTGCAGTTACAGCCTTAACATCATTACCATAGGTCATTTGAAAAGCTATATCCGCGTCGTACTTATATTTTATTCCCAAAATATCGGACATTTCGTCCTCAAGAATGTGCTTTGCTTGCTCGTATACGTTAACATTTTCTACGTATCCGAGTGTCTGACCGTCACAATCAATACGTATCTTAACGCCGCTTTTAACAGTCGCCGTGATCAAAAACACAACTATTATTACCGAGATGATCGGTAAAATATAGGAGAATACTTTTGCAAGCACTCCGTTTTTTGTTTTTTGGGCGGTTGCCATCAAAAGCCCCCTTTCGACAAAATTAACACTCAAACACAGTTATTATACCACTTTGTCAATACCCACGCTTTCGGGGTAAAATTCACGCCCGAGAAGTGTGCTTCCCGAGCGTGTTTCATCTTCTGTTTATCTTGCTATTCTCATCGCGCACACGGGTTCTCCGAGTGAGAGAAAATCGGAAAGTTCCGTAAAGCAAACCTTACCTTCCTTCCACGATGCGTGCACGACTATGCCATTACCCACATAAAGTCCGACGTGCCCTTTGAGATAGATAAGGTCCGCTTTTTCCAAGTTTTCAAAGCTTACCCTCTCTCCTATTTGCATACTCGGATCGGCGTCGCGGTAAAGCTCTATGCCGCAAGCGTTGTAGCACATCGCGACAAAGCCCGAACAATCTATGCCCAGCGCCGTTTTTCCGCCCCATTTATAAGGTGTGCCCAAAAACAGCTTTGCGCATTTTATTATCTTGTCGGCATCAAAACGGCTGTCTATACTCTCAAGACTCTTTGAGTGCACGTAAAAGCGATCGCCGCTTGTTCCCTCGATTTCCCTAAATCCTTCCTTTTCGTAGGCAGTAGCCTTGACAAGACTTCCCATAAAGAGCGTAAAGTGTTCTGCGGACTTGAAGGTAGGCTCTTTATACGCTCCCGCGCAAAGTGTGCATATACGATAATTTGCTTCGTAGCGCTTACCCGTAAAATCACCCAAATTAACGTATCCCCTGTAGCGCATAGGCGCTTCGACGAGAGCAAGCCGCTCCGTCACCGTCACGGGTTTCACGTTCCAGCCGTATAAGAGCTGATCGCATATAAGCTCTGCATCGGGGCCGTACATATTGGCAACGGGTATTTTAACTATCACGGCTTATGCCTCTGCAAACTCATTGTAGATCGCATTTATTGCGGTCTCAAAGTTTACGCGGTCAACTCCGATTATTATATTAAGCTCGCTTGAACCTTGGTCGATCATTCTTATGCTGATGTTGTTCTTCGCAACCGCCGAGAATACCTTTGCTGCCGTACCGGGCTTCGACTTCATCGCTCTGCCGACCACCGCGATGAGCGAAAGGTCGTGGTCAACCTTCAAATAGTCGGGATTAAGCTTCGCATCAAGCTCTTTAAGTAAATTTTCTTCTCTTGCAGTAAAGTTTGCGTCGTCCAAAACGACTACGCTCATATTGTCAATTCCCGTGGGCACGTGCTCGATGGATATCTCATAGCGTCTGAATATCTCGCAGGCTCTCGACATAAAACCTACATCTCCGTGCATCTGATCCTTTTCGATATCAACAACGGCGAAATTCTTTCTGCCCGCAATTCCTGTGATGACCATATCCGTCTCTTTGCTTTCGGGAACGCTTTCAACTATCATCGTGCCACAGTCGTCGGGGCGGTTCGTATTTCTTATGTTAATCGGAATACCTACGGTGCTTACGGGGAAAATGCTGTCCTCGTGCAATACCGTAGCGCCCATGTATGAAAGCTCACGAAGTTCCCTATATGTAATCATCGAAATCGACTTAGGGCCCTTAACTATTCTGGGATCAGCCATCAAAAAGCCGGAAACGTCCGTCCAGTTTTCGTACATATCCGCTTTTACCGCTCTTGCGACGATGGCACCCGTAATATCGGAGCCGCCTCTTGAGAAGGTCTTGATGGTATCGTTTGGCATTGAGCCATAAAAGCCGGGGATAACGGCTTTGCCGCATTTTGAAAGAGCCTTCGCAGTAGACTCGTCCGTAAGCTCAGCATCAAGGCTTCCGTCGTTTTTGAATCTCACTATGCCAGATGCGTCTACAAACTCAAATCCGAGGCACTTTGCAAGCACGATACCGCAAAGATATTCGCCTCGGCTTGCTACGTAGTCTCTGCCCGCACGCGAGCGCATCGCGTATCCGATGCGGATAAATTCCTCGTCAAGAGAAAGCTCTATCCCAAGGTCTGATATTATGGTATCATATCTTTTCTTGATGTTTAAAAGATCCTCGTTGTAGTCTCCTCCCGAGAGCACCTTTTCATAGCAGTTAAGGAGCATATCAGTAACCTTCGTGTCATCGGAAAATCTCTTTCCGGGTGCGGAAGGCACAACGTATTTAATGGACTCGTCTGCTCTTACGATGCTTATCACCTTGCGAAACTGCGCAGCATCAGCAAGAGAGCTTCCTCCGAATTTTGCCACTTTTGTAACGGTTGACATATATTTTCCTCCATAGCGGTAATTTTCATAACAATCCTATTTATTATATTCTAAAAACCGACCGTTTGTCAAGAAAAAATCTCATAAAATCGGTTCATAAAGCAAAAATATGCCGTTTTTTGCCGTTTATACAAAAAAATTACACCCAAAACAGCTTTTTGCCGTAAAAGTCCTTGCGCTGTTTAATTTTTTTTGATATAATATAATGTATTAATATTTGATTTACCTACTTTTTAGGAGGTCTGCGGATGAAAATTTCCGATATGCTGAAAAGCGGAAAAGTCACTCTTTCTTTTGAGGTGTTCCCGCCGAAAGACAGCACGAAATTCGAATCGGTATCTTCGGCTTGTAAAAGCATAGCAAGACTAAAGCCCGATTTTATGAGCGTCACCTACGGTGCGGGCGGCGGCACGTCGCATTACACAGGAGAGATAGCAAGGCTTCTTTCCGAAGAGGGTATTCCCTCCGTGGCGCATCTGACGTGCGGAAACTCCTCACTTTCTCATATTGACGGCGTGCTCGACTCACTTGAATGTAAGGGTGTTGAAAACGTCCTTGCACTTCGGGGTGATCTTTTACCCGATGCCCCCGAAAGAGCTTTTGAGTATGCGTATCAGCTCGTTGGGCATATCAAAAAGAGAAAGCCCGATCTTTGCATAGGAGCTGCTTGCTATCCCGAAGGTCACATCGAAGCCGAAAGCCGTGAAAAAGATATGGTATATCTTAAGCAAAAGGTCGACAGTGGCGTTGATTTTCTGACAACGCAAATGTTTTTCGACAACGACGTTTTGTACGGATTTTTATACAGAGCTTTGAAGGCGGGCATCAACGTACCGATAATACCCGGAATAATGCCCATAATGAACGCAAAGCAGATAAAAAGAAGCTGTGAAATGTCGGGCTCGCAGTTGCCGCCTAAGCTTAAAGTCATAATTGATAAATACGAGGACAAGCCCGAAGCACTTAAAGAAGCAGGTATCATATACGCCTGCGATCAAATCGTTAATCTCATTGCAAACGGCATACAAGCCGTACATATTTACACAATGAATAAACCCGAGGTCGCAAAGGCGTTTGCAGAAAACCTCTCGGGAATACTTGAAAGATAGGAAGTGGCTATATGTTAGACTTAAGCATTTTAGCATCAAGACCCATATTCTTCGACGGTGCGACGGGCACTATGCTCCAAAAGTACGGACTTGGCGCAGGAAAGCTCGGCGAGGCGTTCAACATCGAACGTCCCAATACGGTACTTCGCCTTCATAAGAGCTATCTGCGTGCGGGAGCTGACATTATCAAGTCAAACACCTTCTGTGCAAACGAGCTTAAGGAAAGCGCTATCGGCTATCCCATAACGCAAGTCGTCTGCGAAGGCGTCGCTTTGGCGCGCCGTGCGGTAACGGAGATGAAAAAAGGTCTTGTTGCGCTCGACATAGGCCCTCTCGGCGTGCTCCTTGAGCCCATAGGCAAAATGAGCTTTGAAGACGCCGTTGCCATCTACAAGAAGACGATAACGGCAGGCGCGGCAGGTGCCGATCTCATTTTATTTGAGACTATGAGCGACCTTTACGAGATAAAGGCTGCGATAATTGCTGCAAAAGAATGCTGTGATCTTCCCATATTCGTCACGGCGACCTTCAACGAAAACGGCAAGCTCCTTTGCGGAGCGGACGCAGAAACCTTTGCACTTACATGCGAAGGACTCGGTGCTACCGCCGTCGGACTTAACTGCGGCTACGGTCCTGACCTTGCTCGCGATATGGTCAAAAAGCTTGCAAAAGTCGTATCCGTACCACTTATCGCCAACCCCAACGCAGGACTGCCGATAATCGAAGGGGACTCTACGATCTACACGATGACGCCTACCGAATTCGGTTACGCCATGGCAGATATAGTTGAATGCGGCGCGCAAATCATCGGCGGTTGCTGCGGTACGACGCCCGACCATATCTCATCGGCGTACGGTGCTTGCTCACACAATCCTCCCCCGAGAGTTACGGATAAAGGCATTTGCGCAGTCACCTCTTACGGTAAGACCGTAATTATAGGAACAGATCGCCCCGTAATGATCGGCGAACGCATAAACCCAACGGGAAAGCCCAAGCTTAAAGCGGCGCTCCGTGCAAACGAGACGGATTACATAATCGGAGAAGCGCTTTCTCAAATACAGGCGGGTGCAGACGTTTTGGACGTCAACGTGGGTATCCCCGACATCGACGAAAAAGCGCGTCTTTGCGATACGGTAAAGGCTATACAAAAAGTGAGTGCTGTTCCCTTACAGCTTGACACGGCAAATCCCTCCGCTATGGAAGCGGCGCTTAGGCTTTACAACGGCAAGCCGATGGTAAATTCGGTAAACGGCTCGAAAAAGTCACTTCTTTCGGTTATCCCTCTCGTTAAAAAATACGGCGGTTTGGTTGTTGCTTTAACCCTTGATGAAAGCGGAATACCTGACAGCGCGGAGGGCAGATTTAGCATTGCTGAAAAAATCCTTTCAGAGGCGAAAAAACACGGTATTAACAA
>CALCTE010000126.1 GCA_937893885.1 uncultured Clostridia bacterium
TAGTCGATGCTGCTCTCGGTGGTCTCCGCGATCTTAGACATTACCTTAACGGTCTGAACGGGATATTTGCCCGCCGCCGTTTCGCCCGAAAGCATAACTACGCTCGTTCCGTCGTATACGGCGTTTGCGACGTCCGATATTTCCGCTCTCGTGGGGCGGGGGTTATGGATCATCGACTCAAGCATCTCAGTTGCCGTGATAATGCGTTTGCCGAGAAGTCTGCATACGGTGGTGAGCTTCTTCTGTAAAGCGGGGAGCTCCTTGAAGGGCACTTCTACGCCAAGGTCGCCTCTTGCAATCATCACCGCCTCGCACTCTTGGCATATATCGTTGATGTTATCTATTCCTGCGCGGTTTTCTATCTTTGCGACGAGCCCTATATCTTCACCGCCGTTTGCTTTTAAAAGCTCCTTGATGTCAAGAAGGTCCTGTCTTCTCGAAACGAAGCTTGCGGCGATATAGTCTATATCGTTTTTAATGCCGAAGACGATATCCTTTTTATCCTGCTCGGATAAGAACACCTGATTTAACACTTTGCCGGGAAAGCTCATACTCTTGCGGTTAGAGATCTCTCCGCCCGCAAGCACCTTACAGTGTGCTACCGTTTTCGATAGGGAGAGCACCTCGAATATGACAAGTCCGTTGTTGACTAGTATATTATCTCCGACTTCAAGATCGTCGATAAGACCCTTGTAGCTTACCGATACTTTCGTTTCGTCGCCTTCTACGTCCTTAACCGTGAAGTCGAATTCGTCGCCCGTGTTAAGCGTTATGCGCTCGTTTTTGAAGGTGCCTATTCTGTATTCGGGGCCCTTCGTGTCGAGCATTATCGCGATAGGCAGCTCAAGCTCCTCGCGCACTTTTTTTATTGTGTCTATCATCACCTGATGCTCTTCGTGCGTGCCGTGGGAAAAGTTAAGTCTTGCGACGTTCATTCCTGCAAGGCACATCTGGCGAAGGGTATTTTCATCGGAGCAGGACGGCCCTATCGTACAAATAATCTTGGTCTTTCTCATATATACACATCCTTTCGGCAAGTAATCTTAAAAATAGGAAACTTCCACCAACTACATAATATAACATTTTCGAGCTTTATGCAATAGTTTTTGCAAAAAAACACCTCTTTGTCGCGCTCTGAAAACAAGCGTCCGCCGCATTTTTTAAAGGCGGCGGACAAGTGCGCTTAAAACGTTTCGGGAAAGAGTGTTTTCGGGGGCATACTGCAAGGATCTTTGCATAAATGCGAGCAAAGACAGTGCTCTTTTTCTCCCGCGTCCGTCCTTACCGTCGCCGAGATTACCTCCTCACCCGTCCTTTCGCAAATTTTTGTTTTAAGCTCGTAGCTTGTATCCATAAATATCACCTCGCATATATTTTTGCTGTTTTCGGTTTACAAAATACATTAAAAGTGGTAAAATGTGTAAAAAGAACGAAAGCGAGGGAAACGATATGCAAAAAAAGCCAAAAGCGCTGATATATACACTCGGTTGCAGAGTTAACACCTGTGAGAGCCTCTCCCTCGCGGACAGACTCGCGGAGCGTGGATTTGAGATACTTGGTGCACGAAGCACCGCGATACCCGACACGGTCATAGTAAACACCTGCGCAGTTACGGCGGAAGGCTCAAGAAAGTGCGCACAGGCGATAAGGCGCTTTAGGCAAAAATTCGGGGACGCGCTTATCGTAGCCGCAGGCTGTCTTTGCCAAAGCGGAAGGGAAATACCCGAAGCACATATCGTCTTCGGCAATTCCGATAAGGACAAAATAGCCGAGCTTGTCGAAAAGTACGTATTCTCTCGCCCCGAAAAGCAGATTTACGCCGTCGGCGACATACTTTCCGAAACGCGTTGCTCCGACGCCGTGCACCAAACGGCGTATATGACCAAGTGCAACATAAAGATACAGGACGGCTGTGACAGTAAGTGCAGTTATTGCATAATCCCGTCGCTTCGCGGCAGAGTCAGAAGCAAAGACCCGAAAAAGCTCATAAGCGAAATAAAGCAAAGGGTTTCGGAGGGAATGAGAGAGATAGTCCTAACGGGTATTGAAACGGGCTCTTACGGCAAGGACTTAGGAGATGTCTGCCTATGCGATATCTTGGAGGAAGCGGACAAGATAGAAGGCATATATCTTATTCGCCTTGGCTCGCTTGACCCGTACTGCTTTAACGAGGAATTTATAGAAAGGCTTTCGAAAATAAAGCACCTCGAAAAGCATATACACCTGTCCGTGCAAAGCGGCGCGGATAAGGTACTTGCGGGCATGAAGCGTAAATATAACCGTAAAATGCTCATAGAGCGCATAAACGAACTTTACGAAAAGATACCCGGGCTTCATCTTACGGCGGATATCATAACGGGATTTCCCGGCGAGACGGAGGAAGATTTCGAGCAAACGCTTTTACTTGCAAAAAACGTGCAGTTTTTCCATATACATATCTTTCCGTATTCGGAGAGAGAGGGAACGCCTGCGGCAGCTATGTCGGTAAGCGTTCCGACCGAGATAAGAAAGCGCCGCGCGGCAGAGCTTGAAAAGGTAAATGCCGAGTGCAAGAATGCGCTCTTGCAGAAAGCTGTCGGAAGTGAGTGCACGGTTCATTTTGAAACAAAAAAAGGCGAATATAACAGAGGCTATAACAGTGCTTTTGTGCCCGTATCGGTAAAATGCGCGGAAAATCTCAAAGGAAATATATGTAAGGTGCGCATTACAGGCGTATCGGAAGAGGAAAAAAGACTTATCGGAGAGCTTATATGATAAAAAAGAACGATGAAGCGGTACTTGAAATATGCGATATAACGGGTGAGGGTTACGGTGTCGGAAAATATTCCGACGGAGAAGTGAAAGATTTCGTGCCCTACGTACCGTTTTGCGCCGTCGGTGACCGCATAAGGTGTAAATTTTTAAAGGTGCTTTCGTCGTACGCTTTCGGTAAGGCGGAGGAAATAATCACCCCTTCCCATGACAGAGAGGAAAATGACTGTGAGGTTTTCGGCAAGTGCGGCGGTTGCACCTATAGGCACGTGAGCTATGAAGCGGAGCTTTTATATAAGCAAAACGCCGTAGTGCAGGCATACCGCAGAGTCTTCGGAAAGGACGGCTTTCCGAATGTTGAGAAAACCGTCGCGTCCCCTATAATCGAAGGTTACAGAAATAAGGTCGAATACCCGATAGGAAAAGACGGCAAGTGCGGCTTTTATATGAAAAAGAGCCACAGAAGCATATGTGTTGACGACTGTAAACTGCAAAACCCCGCTTTTGCGAAAATTGTCGAAGAATTCGAAAAATACGTCACCGACTTTGCTGTAACACCTTACGATGAGGAAAGCGGAAAAGGACTTTTAAGGCACCTATACTTACGAATAGCCGAGGCGACGGGTGAAGTTTGCGTATGTGTTGTCATAAACGGCAAAAAGCTCCCTGCGGAAGACGAATTTATAAAGAGAATATCGGCGCTTTCGGGCGTTACGAGCATTTACTTAAATTACAACCGTAAGAACACGAACGTGATATTATCGGATGACTACAGACTTTTGTGGGGCGAAAAATATATCACGGACGAGATGTGCTCACTTCGCGTGAGGATATCGCCGCAGTCGTTTTATCAGGTGAACAGAGCGCAGGCGCAGAGGATATACTCCGACGCGCTCGCTCTTGCGGGAGAGGGCGGAAAGCTTCTCGACCTATATTGCGGAATAGGTATTATCGGTCTTTCAAGGGCGAAGGATTTCGAAAAGATCGTCGGCGTGGAGATAGTGCCCGAGGCAATAGAGGACGCAAAGGCGATAGCAAAGGAAAACGGTATAGAAAACGCCGAGTTTTACACCTCGGATGCGAAAAATCTCAAAAAAGCGCTTGAGGGCGCGCACTTTGCGCCCGATACCGTGATAGTCGACCCGCCCAGAAAGGGGCTTGGGGAAGAGACGGTAGCGGCGCTTCTTTCTCTCGGCGTGCCGAAAATAGTTTACGTAAGCTGTAATCCGTTCACGCAAGCAAAGGACGCAAAAGCATTATGCGACGGCGGATATAAAATCGAAAGCATAACGCCGTATGATATGTTTCCAAAAACTCACCATGTGGAGTGTTTGATTTGTTTGCAAAAGCAGGCAAATTAAAGCGAGCACATCGCCAAAGGAGAATGAAAACGGAGCGAAACGAATAGATGACATTTTATAGAAGACTATGCCAAGAGGTGATTTTGTGAAAGGCCTAAAGCAAATTCGTAAAGCGCGCAAATACAGTCAAATGAAGGTGGCGATGGACTTAAATATTTCCCGCGAGGCGCTTTCGCATTACGAAAACGATAAGCGCGAGCCAAGCATTGAACTGCTTAATAAAATGTCGGCTTACTTTAATGTTTCCATTGATTTTCTCATTAACGGCGAGGAGTTTATGAGGCGATAAATTATATCATATCGTCGAAAGCAAAGGAATAATAAATGAAAAAACAAAAATTAAGCGGGCCCGCGATATTTATGTACAGCGCGATAGTGTTTACGGCGCTTATTGCTGCGGTATGTTTCCTTATCTACTATTCGGGCTTACATAAAAACAGCGTTATCTTATGGACGGGTATCGTATCGTTTATGATACTTTACCATTTCGGGCTGCGCATACTTTTCGGAGAAATAACCTATAAATTCCGCATTGACTATTCTCACCCGTGGTACAGAGAGCGTAAATTCGAGAAAAAGCTCTATAAATTTTTAGGGGTGCGGAAATGGAAAAACAAGGTACTTACCTTTGAGCCCGAAAAGTTTGACCTTAAAAAAGTCACGCTTGACGAGCTTGCGACCACTATGGCAAAATCCGAGCTTGACCATTGGATAAACGAGCTAATTTCAATATTCAGCCTTCTTTTTATATTCGTGTGGGGCTGTGCTCCCGCATTTGTGATAACGGCGGTACTTTCTATGCTTTTTGATGCACAGTTTATCATAGTGCAAAGGTATAACCGACCGATAATTATTCGCTTATTAAACAAAAAAATAAAACGCTGAAAACGGCAATTTAAACGGAGGGTAAAATGAAAAGCAACAAGAACGCATTTATTATCGGAGACAGCTATTCGACTTACGCGGGATATATTCCGAAAGGTTATCATTGGTATTACGGCGATGAAAGAAAAGAAGCTCCCATCGTAAAGGGCGTCGAAAATACGTGGTGGCATATACTTGCAAGGGAAAACGGCTTCGAGATAATACTCAACGACAGCTTTTCGGGTTCAACAGTCTGTGATACGGTAAGAGACTATCTTAAGCCCGAGTCATCGTTCGTATACCGACTTGATAAATACATAGCCGAGGGATTTTTCACCGAAAACAAAATAGACACGGTGTTTATATTCGGCGGCACCAACGATAACTGGACGGACGTACCCGTCGGCGAGCTTAAGTATGAGGACTTGACGAAGGAAGACTTAAAGAGCATATTGCCCGCGTTTTGCCATATTATCAAAAAATCGACGGAAGTCGCCGATAACGTTATCGTTATTATGAACACCAATTTAAAAGAAGAGCTCACGGGAGGCGTCGAAGAAGCTTGCAAAAAGCTCGGCGCTGTATGCGTACGACTTAAGGAAATAGATAAGCAGTGCGGACACCCCACAGAGCTCGGAATGAAACAGATCGCCGAGCAGGTAAAGGCGCATCTTAATTAAAGCGAGGCTTTAAGTGAAAAGCAAAAGAATATTTTACAGTGAGCTTGCTTACCTTTTCGGGCTTACGGTTTTGGCGCTCGGCACCGCGCTTATGGAAAAGGCGGATTTCGGACTTTCGATGGTCACGGCGCCGGCGTATATCTTACACTTGAAGGTATCGGAATTTATCCCGTTTTTCTCTTTCGGTATGTCGGGATACGTCTTACAGGCGGTGCTTTTGGCGGTGCTTGCGCTTATATGCGGTAGGTTCAAAAAATCTTATCTTCTGTCATTCGTTACGGCGTTTTTGTTCGGCGTCGTGCTCGATCTTGAAATAAGCGTACTTGCCCTATTTTCTTTTGACGCAGTAGTGTGGCGCGTGCTTTTCTTCGCCACGGGACTTGTTGCTTGCTCGACAGGTGTTGCGCTGATGTTCCATACGTATTTTCCACCCGAAGCGTACGATCTGTTCGTGAAGGAGATATCGCAAAAATTCGGCACGGATATCGGCAAAACGAAGACGGTATACGATTTTTGCAGTTTTGTTTTAGCCGTAATTTTGTCCCTTGCCTTCTACGGCACATTTGTAGGCGTAAATTGGGGCACCGTTATTTGTACGGCGGTAAACGGCACTCTTATCGGACGCATAAGTTTTTGGCTTGATAAAAATTTCGTGTTCAAAGATGCGCTTATGTTAAGAGATAAGATTAAATGAAAGTAGCTAAAATAGCGGCGAGTGGAAAATTTGTCACGATTTTTTGAAAAAACATATAGCCACAGCGCGAAAAACGGTGTATAATGTTCGGTATAAAGATGCGTTTTGTTTTACTTTTAGGGTAAAGGAGAATGAAAGTGGAAGTACAGAAATTCGGCTCGCAGGATTTTAAGACTTTATTGCAGGGAAAGACCTTGCATAAATGCTTATGCCGCGTTGGACGCATGGAGTTCGGTGCGGTAGGCACGTTACATTGGCACGAGAATTACGAAATATGCCAGATCATTGAAGGCGGTATGCGCTTTTTGGTGGACGGCGTAAACTACGATCTGTCAAAAGGCGATATCGTATGCATAGACGCCGCCGTTCCGCACTTGAGTTGCGGTACGAAGGAGGGTACGGTTTTCCGTCTTTTTAAGGTTCTTCCTTCGAACTTTTTGCAGATATCTGCGTCCGTAAAGCCTCTAAAGGTGCACATCACTTACGATGAGCAAAAAGAGATAGAGGGATTTTTGCCCACTCTTAACGCCGTGTTTGACGCGCTGACCAAAAGCAAAGACGTTCCGGTTGACCAGACGCGGCCGCTTGAACAAGCCCTTTCCGCCGCCGTTTACTTTCTTTTAATGGAGCATTTCGCCACCGGCGGCGATAGCCACGAATCGAAAAACAAGGAAAGAAAAATATTTTTCAAGACGCTTGATTACGTAAACGCGCATTTTACAGAGCCTATAAACGTAAGCGTGCTTTCAAAGGAGCTGTTTTACCCCAGAGGAAAGCTCTCCGCAATATTTACGAAATATTCGGGAGCAAGGCTCGGAGACTATATAAACGGTCTGCGACTGCAAAGGGCAAATGAGCTTTTATCTGTCGGCGAGAGCATAACGAACGCCGCGTTTTTAAGCGGATTTCAAAATATACGTTCCTTTAACAACATATACAAAGACGTAATGGGTGTAAGCCCATCGGAATATTTGAAAAGAAACGCATAAAAACAGGCGCAAACTCAAAATTTGAGCTTGCGCCTGTTTTTTATTATAAGGAGTTAATTCAATTTTACGTTGTACGTAAGAACGCCCTGTGCTTTGTACTTGCCCGCAAGCACGTCGATAGCGTACATAGCCGTCTTGGGAGCCGTGCCCGCAACAAGAACTCTCGGTACGTGAACAAGATCTTCCAAAACGTAGGGGTTACCGTAGTGAAGAACTGCCGCGACCTTATTCGTTACCTGAAGTGCGTCGATAAGGGAAACGGTTCTTGAGGTAAGACGCTCTCTGCCGATATAGCACTCAACTGCGTTGAAGGTTACGAATACGACGTCATCGTAGTTGGGAACCATCTCAAGGAAGTTCATATTCTGGATACCCGAAGAGTATTCGGGAAGCGCAACTACCTTGGAATTGGGGAAGAGGCTTTCGATCTTCTTCATAAGCTCTACGGGGCGGTACCAATATCCCTCCGTGGAGTCATCTGCGAGTGCGCCTTCTGCGTCAACTTGGCATTTGTCCATAGGTGTAAGTACGGCGAAAAGATGCTTTCCGTTGGGGTCAAGAGAGGGGGATATGCCCTCGTCGTACTTTTCGAAGATGGACTTTAAGTGAATGGATTCGAATTTTTCCGCGTCTTCTTCGGTGATGTCCTCGTATTCTTTCTCATTATAGAGGTTGACCTTGTGTTGTGCATCAAGCACTCTTCTTACAGCTTCGTCGATACGATCATCGGGCATAAGTCCCTTTTCGTAGGTTTCGAGGATAGCTTCGTAGGAGAAGTCGTTATCGTGCCAAGGAAGCGACAGGTCGTTACCTGCGGTGATTACGAGGCCCTTGCTCTCCTTCATGCCGTATTTTGCAACAATGCCCATCATGGAAAGGGCGTCGGTGATAAGGATTCCGTCAAAGCCGAGCTCACGGATAATGCCCATAACCTTTTTGGAAAGCGTTGCGGGGTTATCGGGGTCAATGTTTACGTATTTGCCATGGCCTACCATAATTCCGTCGAGAAGATCCTTCTTCATAAGCTCCGTATAGGGATAGAGGTTTACGTCGATAAGTTCTTCTTTGGAGTTGTAGTTCTGTCTTTCAGCCATGTGGCTGTCGATCTCTGCACCTCTGTTCTGGGGGTCGGAGCCGCCGGGATAGTGCTTTGCGACCGTTAAAACACCTGCATCGTGCATACCTTCCGCAATTTTTGCACCGAGTTTTGCTACCTCGTATTTATCGCTGCCCAGGGTACGAACGGTGGAACCGCAGGGGCCGTTTCGAAGGCATATATCGAGAAGGGGGTTGCAGACCATATTGTAGCCGGCTTTTCTTGCGCCCTTTGCGGTTACGTTACCGAACGTATAAGCAAGTTCTTCGCTTCCCGTCGTTCCGACTGCATTGTGCTTGCCGACGATGTAGTCGCCGAAACCGCTTTCAGCGTCGCATACGATGATGATGGGATATTCGGCAGTCTCGTAGATTCTGTCCATAAGCTCTTCAATTTGAACAAGCTTTGCGGATGTGTAAGCAC
>CALCTE010000127.1 GCA_937893885.1 uncultured Clostridia bacterium
ATAAAACTGCGCCATGTAGGACTGCTTGATGAAGTTGAAAGGATTCTGCAAGACGGATTCAAAAAAGAATACTGTACTTTGTACTCAAAAGATTTTATCTTTGTGATTGCTATACTTCGACTTGCATATATACACACATCAAATATGACATATGTTACTCTAATGTATAGGGATGCAAAAAATCAACTAAATTACGATAGTGATGCAATTTAACTCATAAGAAACACGACCGCTTCGAGCAATCGAAGCGGTCGTGTTTTGTTTGTGACTCACCCCAACGCTTTACTCATCGCGGCGCCGGTGTCTGCTTTCGTTACGGCATCGAGGTGGCTATAGATATACGCCGTAGTGAACATCAAAAATCGTCACATCTTATGGGTAGGCTTTGATTGGTTCTTGTCGATGAGCTTATAGTAGATGTGGATTTCGCGGGGCTCTTTGCTATACTTGCCCGGGCACTCGTCAACGGTGACGAATTCGATCAGCTCCATACACATCTCTCGCGTCAGCTCGGGAACGCCGATATAGCTTTTCAAGCGACGGATAAACTCATCTACATCCGCGTGACGCTCGACCTCGCTATTGAGTCGGCGTTTGATCTCGGAGAGTTCGACGGTAAGATTTTTCTTTTCTTCTTGGTACTTTGAAAGTAGGTTGATGCAGACTTCCTCGGGAATTTTGCAGAGCACTTTATCCTCGTACACGGTGGAAATCAAGCGTTCAAGCTCTGCAAGACGGCGTTTGACCTGCGTTTCTCTCTTGCGGTCGGCAGCAAGCGTATCGGCGGCAAGCTTCTCGCTACGGCTGAGAAATGCTTTTCTCGCTTTGTTTTCATCCGCTTCGACCAAGCCGATCTTGGAGCGTATATCCTGCAAGACGATCTGATTGAGAATCTTGATTTGGATATAGTGGCTTGAACACACCCTATCACCGAATTTTGAGTAAGCTCCGCATTTGAAGTTCTCTCTGTGATAGGTTCTCGGATCGGTTCTCTTGTGCCTTGTGTTGTTCCAAGCGATATACATCTTATTACCGCAATCGGCGCAATACACAAGTCCCGACAAGGGATTGACATATCCCGTCTTGTTCTTCTTTCCTTGGCTTACCGAGGCTTCCATCTCACGGCACTTGTCCCAAAGCTCTTGCGTTACGATGGCTTCGTGAGTATTGTAGATCGTAACCATATCCTCGGGCTCGTTCTTGACCTGCTTTCTGTTTTTGTAGGAAAGCGTGTAGGTCTTGAGCTGTACCAAGTTTCCAAGATAGATAGGATTCGTTAAGATCTGCTTGACTACACTGTTTGACCAAAGGTGATGAGATTTGCGCGTGTTGGGGATACCAAATTTCTGCTCCTTGTAGTCAGCGGGAGGAAGCAATCCCTCATCGTTCAAGGTATCAGAAATCTTTTGGGGACTTATCCCTTTCGCCCTCATTTCAAAGATGCGCAGAACCGTACTTGCCGCAGGCTCGTCGCTGATAGGTAGCCTGTTCTCATCATCGCTCTTTACATAACCGTAAGGGGCAACGCTTGCGCGATATTTGCCTGCCTTGGCATTGGATTCAATGACCGCGCGGATCTTCTTTGAGGTGTTGGCAGCGTGCCATTCGTTGAATACGTTCATGATCGGCATCATATCCATTCCCGAGCTTTCGGAATTTGCCGAGTCCACGTTGTCGCTGATGGCGATAAAGCGGACGTTATACATCGGGAAGATATAATCGGTGTACTGACCTACTTCAATGTAGTTTCTTCCGAATCGGCTGAGGTCCTTCACGATGATGACATTGATCCTGCCGTTCTTGGCGTCCTCAAGTAGCCTTTGCACCTCGGGGCGCTGAAAGCTCGTGCCCGACCAACCGTCGTCGATATAAGTATCCACAACGTTGAAGCCGTTATCAAGCGCGTACTTTTCGAGTATTCGCCTTTGATTTTCGATGGACAGCGACTCGCCTGCTCTCTCATCATCCTTGGATAGTCTGAGGTATAGACCTGCATCTTTATTTAGTTGTTGCTTTGACATTTTTAATATTTTACTCCTTTTCTGTCAAAGCGGCTCGATTTGTATGTGCCTTTATTATATCATAAAAAAGCACCATTGTCCAGCCGCTTTGACTTGTTAAAATGATAACAATTTGTTAAGACAAGCACTTACGCGCTTGCCGCATCCATATCCGCATAAGCGGAGCTTTCCGCGAGCTTCAGAATCACGTCGTCGATGTCCTTCTCTCCGACGTAATGGCTCACTACGGTGTACTTCACGCCGCCTATCTCATACACGTTGGCAACGGCGGTATTATCCTTATACATCTCTCGCATTTCTTCAAGCGTTTTCTTTTTTCTCAAATTTATAACCTTATGAATACAGACATAAATGATGCCGCATTCTCGGTTCCACTCCTGTACTTGAAGATGCGTTTCACATTTATAAATTTTGTCTATAAGCATTTATTCCTTTCTGCCGTTTGGCGTTTTTGTTTGGTTCATTCAATTCCTTCTTTCCTTTTCAAAATTTGTTTTCCTTTCTTACGTTAAATAATAAGGTAGCTAATAGCGGTGTTTTAGCATAGTTTTTCTCCTTTCCTGCATAGTAAAAGAGCCCCTACGTTCTCATTTGTGGGGGCAGTATTCAATTTTGTTATCGCTCTTCGCGGTCATCTTTCTTCTTCCTGCCTCTGAGCCAACTCGGTGTAGGAACGGTCTGTTTATTGGGTTCTTGCTTTTCAATATCCGCAGGTTGTTCGCCAAGACGCTTGGCAACTGCATTTTTGCTTGCGCGGAAGAGATTATCTTGACAATATCCGTACAGATCGGAAATGCGCTTCTTTGCCGCGTCTTCCTTCTGCGGGCGGATGCTCATACGCTTTTCGTTCAGCTTTTCTTGGTCGAGATCTGCCGCTTTTGCCTCAAGTGCGCGGTAGGTCTGCATATGCTTTTGCATTGTGTTCTCGTCGGGATAGCCTTTGAAGCGGTCGTATTCAAGAGCAAGCATATTGACGCGCACCTCCTCCATCTCGTCGGCAATGCGGTCAACGATGGCAAAGATGGTCTTAAATAGATACTTGATTGTATCCATAATATTTCGCAAGAAGCTGTTGTCCTTGCGTATCTGTCGATTGATC
>CALCTE010000128.1 GCA_937893885.1 uncultured Clostridia bacterium
TTAAGCTTACTGACAAAACGAAGGCTATTGAATTAAAACTGGCCTGTGATTTTACAGAAAGACAGAAAGCTATCCTCAAAGCAGGTGGACTTTTGCAATATACCAAAGGAGCATCAAATGAATAAGATACAAATGAAAACGCCTCTCGTCGAAATGGACGGAGACGAAATGACGAGAATAATTTGGAAGCAGATCAAAGATGAGCTAATACTTCCTTACGTCGACTTAAAAAGCGAATATTACGATCTCGGTCTTCCCGAAAGAGAAAGAACAAAGGATCAGGTGACATTAGATGCCGCTATCGCCGCTAAAAAATACGGTGTTTCGGTAAAGTGTGCGACGATAACGCCCAATAAGCAAAGAGTCGAGGAATACAATCTTTCTGAAATGTGGAAAAGCCCCAACGGCACTATAAGAGCTTATCTTGACGGAACGGTTTTCAGAACACCGATACTCATAGACAGCGTCAAGCCTGCCGTAAGATCTTGGGAAAGCCCAATTACGATCGCAAGACACGCATACGGTGACGTATATAAGGCAACTGAATTCAGAATTCCGGCTGAAGGTACGGCAGAGCTTGTGTTTACCGGAAAAGACGGTACTGTTATGAAAGAAAAGATATATGATTTCGAGTGCCCCGGAGTATTGCAGGGAATGTACAATAAAGACAGCTCAATATATTCATTTGCGCATTCTTGCTTTAAGTACGCTATTGATGAAAAGAAGGATCTATGGTTTTCAACAAAAGATACCATCTCCAAAAAATACGACCAGACCTTTAAGCTGATCTTTGAGGAAGTTTATAACACTTATTATAAAGAGAAGTTTGAAAAGCTCGGAATTGAGTATTTCTATACGCTTATTGACGATGCGGTCGCAAGAGTAATTCGAAGCCGAGGCGGTTTTATATGGGCTTGTAAAAACTATGACGGCGACGTTATGAGTGATATGGTATCAACAGCATTCGGCTCACTTGCTATGATGACGTCGGTGCTCGTTTCTCCCGACGGAAATTTCGAATACGAGGCGGCACACGGCACGGTTACGAAGCACTATTACCGCTATTTAAAGGGTGAAAAAACCTCTACAAACCCGATGGCAACGATATTTGCTTGGACTGGAGCGTTAAAAAAGAAGGGAGAGCTTGATGAAATTTCAGAGCTTTCCGACTTTGCAGGTAAACTTGAAAAAGCTTGTATTGATACGCTTGAGGGTGGCATTATGACTAAAGATCTGTCGCTTCTTGCACAAAGTGACAAACCCATAACAAGCGTTGATACCGAAACCTTCATAAAAAGTATCAGAAAAAAACTTGATACATTACTGTAAAACGAAAAACGACCGATTAATCAACATCGGTCGTTTTTCGTTTCATATCTTTAATTCGCGTTCTTTTACGAAATCGTTAACTTCTTTCGCCGTCGGCAAGCTGTAAACGCTGTCGCATTTTAGAGATGTAAGTCCGCTTACGATGTTTGCTGCCATGCATGCGTGGGATATACTTTCGGATTTAACGTAATCGTAAGCAAATGTGCCGATAAAGGAATATTCAGCAAGTTCATCTATTGATTCACTGCTGTCAATGCCGGGATAAAACTCGCAGTGTTTACCGTCATAATATATCGACCCTCTTTCGCCGAGTCTTAATACAACGTATTTTGGTGAGAAATCGTAATGGAGCTTCAAGCATACCTTTACGCACATATCCGGGCCTTGCGGAGCGATATTTGTAAGGGTTTTCGCGGATATTGCATCGACTATTATTGTATCACATCCGCTTATAAAGGAGAAATCATCGGGGTGTTCAAGCTTACTGAATGAAGCTATGGTTCTTACTTCATATACGTTTGCATATTCAAATGTGCGCCTTACTGTTTCTCTGTCAACAGACATATCGACAAGCGCTATATCAGGATAGCGTATCATAGCATTTTCGATCTCATCGGCTGTCAAAGTGTCACCTGCACCGTTGAATGTTATCTTGTACGCACCGTTATTGATGACAGTTTCTCCTGCGGTAGCAACCTTGGAATTTGAAAATAAAAATCTCGTCGTAACGTTTTCGCTTTCACAGAATTGTTTGAGCTTGGTGCCGTATAAGTCGTTACCGATCTTTGAGCAAACGATTCCCTCACCGCCCAGTCTTGAAATAAGCAAAGAGCAGACAAGAGCAGAGCCATACGGTTCAATCTTCATCATATCGGCTTCGGAGTGCCCCATAGTTTTCAGCATAGGAACGTTATAGTTTGTTTTAACGGACATTTTGCCTACTGTCAATACCGAATGCTTCATAAATTCCTCCGCATTTATTATTTCTCGACATCATTATACACCATATTTTGTAATTCGTCAAATGTTATGTACACAATAATTGTAATATTTTCAATCCAAAATCCTTGAAATGTTCTTTAATATGTGGTACAATGTAATGAGAATGGAGGAGTATGCAATGTCGAAGGTTACCATACTTGGCACAGGAGCTTGGGGAATTGCTCTCGGTATGCTTATCGAGCACAACGGACACGAGCTTACCATGTGGTCAAAATTCTCTGATGAGATAGATGAGTTAAAAAACTCAAGAGAAAGCAAAAAATATTTACCCGGGGTTAAAATTCCCGAAAGCATATACTTTACAGACAACCTTGATTGTGTTAAGGATGCTGAAGTCGTACTTCTTGCGGTACCTTCTTTTGCGATAGCAGACGTCTGCCGCGAAATCAAAACTTTGATAAATCCTGATGCTTTAATACTTAATGCAGGAAAAGGCTTGGAGCCTAATTCGGGAGTTAGATTTTCGCAGATAATTTCCGATATTTTGGAAAGAGAAAATTCAGTCGTCGCATTAAGCGGACCTACCCACGCAGAAGAAGTTGCAATAGGTATTCCGTCATCCGTGGTCGTCGCCTGTCAGGATATTAAAAAAGCCGAAGCGGCGCAAGATCTACTTATGTCCGAATACATGCGCGCTTATGTTAACAGCGACATAGTCGGAGTTGAGCTCGGTGGCGCGTTGAAAAACATAATTGCTCTTTGTGCCGGCATTTGCGACGGTCTTGATATGGGTGACAATACGAAGGCTGCTTTGATAACCAGAGGACTTGCAGAAATTACGAGGCTGGGAATGGCAATGGGCGGAAAACCCGAGACATTCCTCGGACTTGCAGGAATGGGGGATCTTTGCGTTACTTGCTACAGTAAGCATTCACGTAATAACAGAGCGGGAAGACTAATTGGCGAGGGCATTGAGCCGAAAAAGGCTATTGAACAGATTGGAACGGTCGAAGGCTTCTATGCTTTGGAGACGGTTTATAAGCTTTCAAAGGATATGAACGTTGAGATGCCCATAATAAGCGAATGCTATAATATTTTCAACAACGGCCTTTCGCCTATAGAGGCTATATCTCACTTAATGCTTCGTCCGAAAAAATCAGAAAAAATAGAGTTATGAAGACAGTAAACATTTATACGGACGGCGCGTGTAGCGGAAATCCCGGTGTGGGTGGATACGGAGCTATTCTTGAGTGCGAAGGTAAAATATTAGAGCTTTCTGAGGGATTTACGGATACTACCAATAACAGAATGGAGCTTTTGTCTGCTATAGTTGCCTTGGAAACATTAAAATTTCCGTGTGAAGTGATTTTATGCAGTGACTCAAAATATCTGTGCGATTCCATTTCGAAGGGCTGGATTTATTCCTGGCAGAAAAAAGGTTGGAAGAAGAGCGACGGAAAAGCGGCTCTTAACGTTGATTTATGGGAAAGAATGCTCGTGCAACTTAAAAAGCACAACGTAACGATAAATTGGGTCAAAGGCCATAACGGTCACCCTCAAAACGAGAGATGTGATTTTATGGCAGTTGAAGCAATAAAGAAGATAAAGGAAAATCAATGTCAAAAGTAATTGTCGGTATTTCGGGCGGAGTTGACAGCTCATACACCCTTCACTTACTCAAAAAAGAGGGGCACGAGGTCATTGCCGTATATCTTAATATGCTCGGTAACCGCGAGGATGAGGATAAGGCGAGAAAATGTGCTGAGGAAATGGACTCACGCTTTGTGAGTATTGATTGTAAAGACCTTTTTTCCGAAAAAGTAAAGGAATATTTTAAAAACGAATATGTTGCCGGAAGAACCCCTAATCCTTGCGTCGTTTGCAACAAAGAAGTAAAGATCAAACTTCTTTACGATATGCTTGAAGATTTTAGAGCGGACTTTATTGCAACGGGACACTATGCAAAGGTTTGTTACGACGAACGCACCGAAAGATACTCTATAGGCATTTCCGACGACATAACAAAAGATCAGAGCTATATGCTTTGGATGTTAGATCAAAATGTGTTGTCAAAGCTTATATTGCCGCTTGGCACTGTTATTAAAAGCGAACTCCGCAAAAACGCCGGAATTATCGGACTTTCGTCTGCTGCAAGCAAGGACAGTACTGACGTTTGTTTTATACCGGACGGTAATCATGCAAGCTGGCTTGAAAAAAACGGCGCTATGCTGCAGTGCGGACATTTTATCCATGCTGACGGGAGAAATCTCGGTGATTCAAAGCCGATATATAACTATACGATCGGTCAGCGAAAAGGTTTAGGGCTTGCAATGGATAAAAGTGTATATGTTACCGGGATAGATTCAAATAATTCCGTTGTTACAGTTGATTATCAAGAAGGACTATATAAAAATTTGTTTAAAGTCGATAATTTAAATTATGTTGGAATAAAAGATCATGTTGATCTTAATATGCCGATATACGTAAAAATAAGATATAAGGCAAAAATTCAAAAATGTAAGGTATGCTTTGACGGCGAAATTTGTGTTGTAAACGCCGTTGACGGTGAAAGCTTTAAAGCGGTTGCACCCGGACAAAGCGCGGTATTTTACGATGAAAACGGACATATATTGTTCGGAGGTTTAATTTGCAGCTTGGGGAAATAAAAAGTGAAGACTGTTAAATTTTCTATTTTATTGTTTATTATAAGTATTTTAATAACTTCATACAGCAGTTTTTCCGTATCTGCAACGGAAGTCACCGAGGCGCCCGAGATACTTGCAGACGGTGCTGTGCTTGTAAATTTAAACAATGACGACATAATTTATGAGAAAAACTCGAAGGATAAGATGTATCCCGCATCCATTGCAAAGCTGATGACCGCGATAGTTGTTTATGATGAGGTTGAAAACCTTGACGAAAGAGTTACGGTTCCTGAAGGAGTTATAAAGAACAACGTCGGAAATAACATTTCGATTTCCGAAGGCGAAATCTTTACCGTAAATGAACTTTTAGGTGCTTTGCTTGTAGGCGGCGCCAATGACGCTGCAAACGTTCTTGCAACTCACGTAGCAGGAAGTATTGAAGATTTTGCGGCGTTAATGAATGCAAAATCCACTGAACTTGGTGCTGAAGCTACGAATTTTACAAACCCTTCGGGTATACATCACCAAGATATGTACACAACGGCTTATGACGTTGCCATGATAGCAAAATATGCTTGTCTCAATTCAAAGCTTGTGGAAACTGCATCTATGGAGTCTTTTACAATATCCAAGACAAATAAAAGCAAAGACAGAGTTATTTACAATAAAAATTTAATGGTTTCTTCGGCTTCAAACTATTATGATAAAAGTGCAAAGGGACTCAGTGCAGGCAGTACACAGCAGGCTGGTTACGTTTCCGTTTCAATGGCAACCGAAAAAACTATACCTCTCCTTTGCGTTATTCTTTCCTCGGAAAAGACCTCTGACGGAGTTATTCATTCCTACAAGGATGCATCAAGCCTCTACAAGTGGGCGTTTGGAAGCTATGAATACAAAACCGTCCTTAAATCGTGGGATATAAGTTATGAAATGCCTGTTAGACTTTCCGCACAGGCTGATTACGTTTTGCTATATCCCGAAAGTGACATAGAGCTTTTGCTTCCTGTCGGCATTGATGTAAATAAAGATATAAAAAAAATATACAACTTGTATACTGACAACTTAGATGCACCTGTTGAAAAAAACGCCGTAGTCGGTGAGATATCCTTGGTGTATGACGGCGAAGTTTTGGCATCATCCAAGCTTTTAACAACGGCGGCAGTTGAAAGAAGTAATACCTTGTATTATATAGATGTTATCGACAAGATTATCAGCACTACTTGGTTTAAGGCAAGTCTTTCTTCGTTTATAATTCTCAGCATAGCATATCTTTGCTTGTCCGTTTTCTTTAGAAACAAACGCTCTAATAAGAAGAAAAACCCACTGAAATAGAAAGGTGTTGTAATATGGCAGAAAACGCTCACTCCTCGAAGGACAATACGTACATTAACAATATAAAAGAAATTAAAAACCGTTTGCGTAGCGAATATCTCGATTTAAGAAAAGCGATGCCGAAAGAAACGAAAACGGAACTTGACGGTAAAATTACTACGAAACTTTTAAATTCCGTATCATACAGACATGCAAATACCGTTCTTTGCTACTATTCAACCGATAATGAAATAGACACTCATAAAATCATTGAAACTGCTTTAAAAGACGGAAAAAAGGTCGCTTTGCCGAGATGTATTCCTGAAAAGCTTACAATGAATTTTCATTATATTGAAAGCACGGACGATCTTGAATTTACACAGATGGGAATTTACGAACCCAAAGCCGATCTTCCCGTATTTGATCCTAACGAATCTCTTTCGATTTGTATAATTCCTGCGGTCGTCTTTGATAAGGGCGGATACAGAATAGGATATGGCAGAGGATACTACGACCGCTTCTTAAATGGTTTTTCGGGAGCACAGATCGGAATAATTTATTCATCATGCATAACCGATAAGCTTCCACGGGGAAGATACGACTGTGCTGTGGACGTACTCATAACGGAGAAAGGCATACAAGCTTTAAAATTGTAAAAAACAATGAAAATTAAAACAACAGCTTCAATACCCATATTATTAACGCTTTCGTTCATCGTTTTATATGCTTTGACAAACGTTTTTAAAGAATATTCAGGGTATATATGGGCATTTTTATTACAAATCTTTGCTTATGTTATACCTTTAATTGCATATTTTGTAATTTTTAAAAAGAAGAATATTAAATATCTCTCGCCGGGTAAATTCAAACCCTCGCATATTAAGATACTTTCATCTTCTTTATTGCTGATTACAAGCTGCGGCGCTTTATATATGTCTGTTCTGCACGCTTTGGATATCGGTAAGGCGGGATACACGGTTTTTCCTAAAGACAACGTAATACTTACGGTTCTCATTTTGGTATTGTTACCTGCACTTTTAGAGGAAATAATGTTTAGAGGGTTCGTATTAAGAGAATATGAAAAATACGGAGTATTACCCGCAGTTTTGTTTTCCTCTGTTTGCTTTGCAATGTTCCATTTTTCATTTGCTGAATTTCCGTATTATTTCGTGGCCGGGATTATTATTTCAGTGGTGGCTTGTATCACGGGATCCATTGCCGAAGCGTTTGCTTTGCATCTTATGCATAATTTGATCATGCTTTTTGTAGGGGAGTATCTTTATAACTTACTTTATAATTTTGAAAATACTGAATTTATAATAGTACTTTTGTTGATAGTTACCCTGCTTGCTTTATTTTGGCTTTTGTCGGTGCTTGATGTATATTATAAAAAACTTTCGAGAACGGATCATAAGATAAATGAAAAAAAGCAAAGGCTAATGCCAAGCGTATTTGCCGAAATATTTTTGTCACCGTATTTTTTGGTGCTTGTCATAATATTTGCCGCAGTTGCGTTTGACGTCGTTTAAAGGAGGTAAAAAATGAATCACGAAAAACAAAATATAAATCTGCTTGATGCTTCCGACGGAGAAACAAGGGCTATTTCAAGCGGTGAGATAAAACAGAAAACGGGAAAACTACCTAAAAAAAGTAAAGAGGTAAAGACAAAGAAAAAAGGAAAGAAAGCGTATATTCCCGTAATCATCAGCTTTGCGCAGTGCATTCTTTACATTGCTTTTATCGTAGGAATATCCTATTTTATAGCTACCACTCTCGTAAAGTGGGCAAATGACGTTTTTGCCTTCAAAAAAGCTGACGACGTTACGTATACCATAGTTCTCGGTGAGTACGCAACACTTGACCAAATTGCCGCAGAACTTGAAAATAACGGTATTATAGAATACGGCAATGTATTTAAGCTTTATTCAAAGCTTCGTAATGATAACGGTAAATACCTCACGGGTTCTATAGAGCTCAACTCACAGATGGACTATGATACCATAAGAGATAAATTAAAGTATAAATCTATTGAAGTAAAGGAAATTAGGATCACTATTCCCGAAGGCTTCAGTTGCAAACAGATAATAGAATTACTTGTTGCAAACGGAATCGGCGAAAAGGAAGAATATGAGCGCGTAATCAACACCTACGATTTTGAATTTGACTTTTTGCCCGCAATGGAAGCTATGGACGATAGAAGAGATTACAGACTTGAAGGTTATCTTTTCCCTGATACCTATGACTTTACACCGCTTGAGAGTGAGGTTGAGGTAATCAATAAATTCCTTCGTAATTTTAAAGTCAAATTTGAGGAACAATATTATGTAAGGGCGCAAAAGCTCGGAATGAGCGTTGATGACCTTATAATTCTTGCGTCAATAATTGAGAAAGAAGCGAAGATAGCTACAGACTATGAGCTTATTTCAAGCGTATTTCATAACAGATTAAAAAGCTCGTCGTTTCCGAGACTTGAATCAGATGCGACTATCAACTATTTTTTAGATGAACCTACTACCGATATAAGCCAAGAAATGCTTGATATGAATAATCCGTATAATACTTACCGTTATGAGGGTCTACCACCCGGACCTATTTGCAACCCCGGATATGAAGCTATTGCTTACGCTTTTTATCCCGATTCCACGAATTACTATTATTTTGTTTCCTCCAATGACGGCACGACGTATTATGCAACTAACTATGCACAGCATCTGAAAAATATAGCTACTGTAAAAAAAGCAAATGATGCGATGAAAAAGAGCGTTGAATAATTATGGAAAAAATTGAATTACTTTCTCCTGCGGGCGACTTTACGAAGCTTAAATATGCTTTAAGATACGGAGCTGATGCCGTTTATCTTTCAGGCACCAATTTCGGTATGAGAGCTGCTTGCGGAAATTTTGACTGCGATGAACTGTCCAAGGCTGTAGAATACACACACAGCCTTGGGAAAAAGGCATATTTAACTGTTAACGTAATGCCTCATCCCAATGAAATGAGTGGGTTGGAAGAGTATATCGAAAGCATTAAGGACATAGGAATTGACGCCTTTATCGTTGCAGATTTAGGCGTTATGTCTATTATTAAACGAATAGCTCCCGACAGTGAGATACACATTTCAACACAAATGAGCTGTACAAATTACTATACAGCAGATTATTTACACCGACTCGGCGCAAAAAGAGTCGTTCTCGCAAGAGAGCTTTCGCTTGAAGAAATCAGAACCATTCGAAAGAACACCTCGAAAGAGCTTGAACTTGAAATTTTTGTCCACGGTGCTATGTGTATGGCATATTCCGGTCGCTGCTTTTTGTCCGCAAATTTAACCGGCAGAGACGGCAACAGAGGAAAATGCGCCCAGCCTTGCAGATGGATATATAAAATGACAGAGCTTAACCGTCCGGATGATCATATCGCCGTAGAGGAATTCGAAAGGGGCACTGCGTTTTTCAGTTCAAAGGATCTTTGTATGATCGAACACATACCCGAACTTGTTGAAAGCGGTGTTAAGAGCTTAAAGATAGAGGGCAGAGTAAAAAGCGCCTATTACGCCGCCGTCACGGCTAATACATACAGAATAGCACTTGACAGCTACTATAAGCTCGGCGATAAATACAGCTTTGATCCTTTGCTTTTGGACGAGCTTGACAGTGTAAGCCACAGAGAATATGACACGGGTTTTTTCTATACGTCTCCAAATGCCGATCCCAAAAAGGTTTCGTTTGACGGATATATTAAAGAAAAAGGCTTTTTGGCAACGGTGGAAAGCTATGACGAAAATACCAATAAAGCTGTTTTACGACAATACAATAAGATCTATTCAAATTCAACTGCAGGAGTTTTGTCTCCGGGAAAGCTTACAAGAACGATAAACGTAGGTCAGCTTTACGATACTTGCGGTGAACCTATCGAAAGCGAACCACATCCGCAAAAGCTATTCGTTATGTATCCCGAAATTCCACTTTCCGAAGGTGATATAATCAGGGGGTAAGAAATGATTTATTTTGACAATGCCGCAACAACGGTACCCTCTAAATCTGCTAAAGAAGCTTTTTTAAAAGCGAGTGAGATTTATGCAAACCCCTCCTCGACGCATTTTGCCGGTATAGAAGCCGATGAGCTTTTACGTGAAAGCAGAAGCATTATTGCAAAGACGCTTGGCGCAAAAGAAAACGAGATAATTTTCACACCATCGGGGACATTTGCAAATAATATTGCGATAATAGGCGCGGCAAGGGCAAAAAAAAGAAGCGGAGATCACATTATAATAAGCGACAGTGAGCATCCGTCCGTTTATAATACTGCTATAGCTCTCGAAAAAGAGGGATTTAAAGTAAGTATGCTAAAAACCAACAAAGGCAAGATCATGCCCGAAGGGC
This sequence comes from uncultured Clostridia bacterium, assembly GCA_937893885.1. Taxonomy (GTDB): domain Bacteria; phylum Bacillota; class Clostridia; order Oscillospirales; family CAG-272; genus CALCTE01. The sequence continues at coordinate 10,607 of CALCTE010000128.1, forward strand.
TGAAGGCGCTTGTCACTCCCAAAACGGTACTCATAAGTATAATGCTCACAAACAACGAAACGGGAGCGATATACGATGTGCCTAAATTGGTAAGGGCGGCTAAATCCGTTAATAAAAACGTCTTGTTCCACACCGACGCCGTACAAGCATATTTAAAACAGTCCGTAAACGTTATCTCCCTTGGTGTAGACTTACTTTCTGTAAGCTCACATAAGATTCATGCTTTTAAAGGAAGCGGTGCGCTTTACATAAAAAGAGGCGTTCGCATTGAAGGGATAACATATGGCGGAGGACAGGAAAAAGGCCTTTGCTGCGGAACGGAATCAGTTCCGCTTATATACGCCTTCGCAAAGGCGGCAAGAGAAAAGCACGAAAGTCTTACAGATAATTACAAATATGTTGCTTCATTAAAAGAATACGTTCAAAACAAGCTTTACACTTTAGGCTGTACCGTAAATGCTTCGGAAAACTCAAGTCCGTATATTTTAAGTGTTACTGTTCCGGGTATAAGGAGCGAAATACTTCTTAATTTTCTTTCAAATGAAAAGATATGTATATCCGCAGGTTCAGCTTGCTCTGCGAAGGTAAAAGAAAGCCGTGTTTTGAAAGCATTCGGACTTGACGATAAAACTATTGATACTACGGTAAGAATCAGTTTTTCGGAGCATAATACAATAGATGAAGCGGACGTTCTTTCAAATGCTGTTGAACGTGCATTAAAAACATTAACAAAAAATATTAAATGATATTAAGGAGAATTAAAATGAGCGAATGTACACACGATTGTTCAAATTGCAGCGCTAATTGTTCATCGAGAGAAGAACAGATACCCAAAATAGCGCTTAATAATCAAAGCAAAGTTAAAAAGCTTATAGGTATCGTCAGCGGTAAAGGCGGTGTAGGTAAATCCATTGTCACGTCAATGATGGCAGTTTTGACAAACAGACTCGGATACAGCACGGCAATCCTTGATGCCGATATAACCGGTCCTTCCATTCCCAAAGCATTTAACGTAAAAACTACCGTAGCCGCAAGTGAAACCGCTCTTTTGCCCGCAGAAAGCAAAACAGGCGTAAAAATAATGTCTATAAATCTTTTACTTGAAGACGAAGGAGCTCCGGTGGTATGGAGAGGTCCCGTTATTTCGGGTGCCGTAACACAGTTCTGGCAAGATGTAGTATGGGGAGACGTTGACTATATGTACGTTGATATGCCTCCCGGAACGGGCGACGTTGCGCTCACCGTATTCCAACAACTTCCTTTGGACGGAATCATCATCGTGACATCTCCTCAAGACCTCGTTTCAATGGTAGTTGAAAAGGCAATCAATATGGCAAATCTTATGAATATACCCATTATCGGTCTTGTTGAAAACATGAGCTATATCGAATGCCCTGACTGTAAAAAGAAGATACACATTTTCGGAGAAGGAAAAACACAGCAGGTGGCTGACAAATTCGGTATTAAGCTTCTTGCTAAGATTCCTATGAAGCCTGAGCTCGCAAAGAATGTTGATATGGGACTTATAGAGCTTTTTGAAGGTGATTTCTTAGATGAAGCCGTAAATACAGTTACGAAGGAAGACTAATGGATTTTAAAAAAGTTATACTTTTAAAATACGGCGAGATAGTTTTAAAGGGACTTAACCGTTCACAGTTTGAAAATGTGCTCGTCAAAAATATCAAGCATAAGCTCAAAGCTTTTGGAAGCTTTAAGGTAAGCTTTTGCCAGTCTACAATATACGTCACTCCGCTTGAAGAGATTTGCGATGCAGACGGTGCACTTGAAGCACTTACAAAAGTTTTCGGAATAGCTCGCTTATGCCTTGCGTATGCTGTAGAAAAGGACATTGACGTAATTTGCAAAGCGTCATCTCTTGTTTGCGATACGGTGTCCGAATATAAGACCTTCAAGGTTGAAACAAAGCGTTCGGATAAGAAGTTTCCCATGACCTCGCCTCAAATATCAGCAAGAGTGGGGGAAGCTATTTTAAATGAGCTTCCTTCTTTGAGTGTAAACGTAACAGAGCCCGAGATAACGGTATATGTTGAGGTAAGAGAGCAAGCAGCTTATATTCACGCTGGGACATTAAAAGGTGCGGGCGGGCTTCCCGTCGGCACTGGAGGCAAAGCTATGCTTCTTCTTTCGGGTGGAATTGATAGTCCCGTTGCCGGCCATCTTATTTCAAAAAGAGGGGTAAGTCTCGAAGCGCTTCACTTCGAAAGCTACCCTTATACAAGTGAGCTTGCTTTCAGAAAGGTGCTTGATCTTGCCAAAATAATGACGGATTATAGCGGAAGCTTTTATCTTCACAGTATTTCCGTGAAGGAAATACAAGAGGAGCTCAAAGCAAAATGCGATGAAGATTATTTTACGTTGTTGCTTCGCCGTTTTATGATGAAAATAGCATCAAAAATAGCAGCGCGCCACGGCTCCGAAGCACTTATAACCGGGGAGAGCCTTGGCCAAGTAGCAAGTCAAACAATGCAAGCTATAGCAGTAACCGAAAATGCGTGTGATATACCTATATTCAGACCTTGCATTGCTATGGACAAAGAAGAAATAATAACTGTATCACGTAAGATCGGTGCGTTTGAAACGTCTATACTTCCTTACGAGGATGGCTGTACTGTATTTACACCGTCTCATCCTTGCACAAAGCCAAAGCTCGACAAGTTGCTCGAACAAGAGGCTTTGATCGACTGCGACGCTCTTATTGAGAACGCACTTAAAACAGAAAAAGTATATAATATCGGGTGAATTTTATGAATGCTGAAATTATTTGTGTCGGAACTGAAATATTGCTTGGTAATATAGTGGATACCAATTCAGCTTATATTTCAAATAAACTTTCCGTTCTCGGAATCAATTTATTTTACCACACATCCGTCGGAGATAACGAGAAAAGACTAATTTCTACTATAAAAACCGCCGCAAAGCGTTCTGACCTTATAATTTTAACAGGCGGACTCGGCCCGACGTACGACGATATCACAAAAGAAGCTACAGCTAAAGCCTTTGGAAAAGAGCTTTATCTTGATGATGCTTCTTTAGATAAAATAAAGTCATATTTCAATGCAATCGGCAGAGAAATGACCGAGAATAACGTAAAACAGGCGTATATCATCGACGGCGCTCATATTCTTCCGAACGATAACGGAACGGCTCCGGGAATGGTTTTTGAAACAGAAAACGTAACCGTTGCGATATTGCCGGGGCCTCCTCACGAAATGTCGTACATGTTCGATAAGTATTTGTATCCCTATCTTGAAGGTAAATCGGGGCAGAGCTTCTTTTCTTCCGTCTTGAAAATTTTTGGAGTCGGTGAATCGAAGATCGAAAGCGATTTAAGAGATATTATGGAAACTTCAAAAAATCCGACTTTAGCACCTTACGCAAAAGAAACAGAGGTTGAACTTCGACTAACTTCCGCAGCGAAGACGAGAGAAGAAGCACAATGTCGCTTTGCACCGATAATTTCCAAGATCAAGGATATGTATGGAAAAAACGTATACGGAATCGACGTGCCAAATCTTGAGACTGCCTTGTATAAGAAGCTTAAAGAGCATCATTTGACTATTTCCTTTGCTGAGTCCTGTACAGGCGGATTACTTGCAAAAAGGCTTACAGACGTTCCGGGAGCATCAGAGGTTATCGGATTTTCGGCTATCACATATTCTGCAAACGCCAAAGAAGAGGTACTTGGCGTTCCCAAAAGTATCATTGAAAATTTCGGTGTAATCAGCCATGAGTGTGCTGTTGAAATGGCGAAAGGTATAGCTAATCTTGCTAATTCCGATATAGGCGTATCCGTAACGGGAGTTGCAGGTCCTGAAAAATCCGAGGGAAAGCCCGTAGGCCTTGTATACGTTGGAATATATACGAAGGGAAAAGATCCCTTGTGTGTCGAATTTAATTTAACGAGAGGACGCTCTACCAGATCAAGAGAAAATATTCGCAACATTGCGTCTTCAAACGCGATATATCTAACGATCAACGCTATTGACGAGTGGTGTTTGTAATGCTTGACATAAACATAAGAAGTATATTTTCCGATATACCGCCTATGGCGACCGAGCGACTCATTTTGAGAAAGCTTTTACCTAAAGATTATCAAGATATGTACGAGTATGCTTCAAACGAAAATACAGTAAGGTATTTGGCTTGGGAGCATCACAGGACTATAGCATTTACGAAGAATTACACCAAGTTTTTGCAAAAGCAATACAAAGACGGTCTATATTACGATTGGGCGGTCATTCTAAAGGAAAATAATAAGATGATCGGCACCTGCGGATTTACAAGCATTACACCCGAACACTTGCGTGCCGAGATAGGATATGTGCTCTCACCGTCATATTGGGGGCTGGGAATAGCGCATGAAGCGGCAAGTGCTGTAATACGTTTTGGATTCGAACAAATGGATCTTCACAGAATAGAAGCGAAATTTATGCTCGGAAACGACGCTTCTGAACGAGTTATGCAGAAATTAGGCATGCAAAAAGAAGGCATTTTTCGTGATTATATGTTTGTAAAAGGCTCATTCAGAGATATTTGCTTTTATTCTCTGACTGCGGAGGAATATTTTAAAAACAAATATAATTTATAAATTGGAGTGAGAAAATTGGCAAGTAAAAAGAAAACACAGAACAATCAAAAAAATGACAAAAAAACGACTGCCACACCGTTATTTGTCGATACGGTATGGTATCAGATATTACCCGTAATATTTATTCTTTTAGCTATATTTCTTTTGCTTTGTTTCTTTTTTGAAAAGCACACGGGTATTATTGGGCCGTTTATCAACAGCCTCCTTTTCGGTCTTTTTTCATACGGAGCTTTTATAATTCCCGTATGTCTTATAAAACAAACATTCACTTGGAAGAGAGATGTTGCTTCAAAACGAATCACCTCTACAGTTGTTTATTCATTTCTTACGATAATCTTTGTTTCGGTGTTCTTCCATTCAATGCCCGGAGCATTAAGTGATGAACTCGTAGGAAGTGCTAATTTAAAAAACATCTTTGTTGCTGGGACAAATCTTGAAGGCGGCGGTGCTGTAGGCGGTTTGATTGCTGCTTTACTCACGAAGATGATAGGTCCTATTTTCACATTTATTATTTCTCTTGCCGTTTTACTTGTCTTTGTTGTATTTATGGTCGGTCTTACGCCTATGAAGATAGCAGAGCTTATCGGTGCGGCTATACAAAAGAAAAAAGAAGCACGTAAAGCTGTTCTTTTAGAAAAAGCTGCAGAGCGCGAAAGACTCGAAAAAGAGGAAGAACAGAAACAGAAAGAAGAAAGTAAGCATTCCAAAAAGTCTAAAATTATAGATACAATAGATGAAAAAGAATCTTCTGAAGAATTAGAAGAATTTATCGAAGATGAAGATGAGATAATCGAAGAAGAAAAGCTCCCCGATTTAAGCGGCGAACTCAATTTGGAAGATATCTTCATAAATAAGGAAAATCTTGAATTAAGCAAAAAGATGCTCACAGATGACAATACTGAAGAACAGTCAATAGATATAAGCATACCCGTCACGGACGAAAGCCCCATCGTTGAAGAAGAAATAAATGACGCGGAAGAAAAAGAGGAAAAGGAATATCAGTTCCCACCCGTAAGCTTTTTAACAAAGGACAGCGCAACAAAGGCTGATATCGGCGACGAACTTACGGTTACAGGAAACAAGCTTGTCCGTACGCTTGAAAGCTTTGGAGTTAAGACGACAGTTGTCAATATTTCGAGAGGTCCCTCTGTAACGCGATATGAGCTACAACCTCAAATTGGCGTAAAGGTAAAATCCATTGGAAATCTTGTAGACGATATTGCCTTACATTTAGCGGCAAAGGGTGCAGTTCGTATTGAAGCGCCCATTCCGGGAAAATCCGCCGTTGGTATAGAGATACCCAACCAAAACAGCTCTATGGTAAGGCTTCGCGGACTTATTGAAAACGAGCAGTTTAGTAACACGGAAAGCAAACTCACAACTGCGCTCGGTGAAGACGTAGCAGGAAATCCCGTATATATGAATGTTGCCGCAATGCCGCACTTACTTATTGCGGGCGCTACCGGAATGGGTAAATCCGTTTGCATCAATAGCTTGATAATGAGTATACTTTATAAAGCAAAACCCGATGAAGTCAAGCTCATTTTGATAGACCCCAAAAAAGTCGAGCTCAATATGTATAACGGAATTCCGCACCTTATAGTTCCCGTAGTAAGTGATCCGAAAAAGTCGGCGGGCGCATTACGCTGGGCTGTCAACGAAATGGAACGCCGCTTTCAGCTAATGGACGAATGCGGCGCAAGAGACTTGAAGGGCTATAACGAGATAGCTAATATCGATTTTGAGCACGAGAAACTTCCGCAGATCGTTATAATTATTGATGAGCTTGCTGACCTTATGATGACGGCTCCTAAAGACGTCGAAGATTCCATTTGCCGTATCGCTCAAAAAGCGAGAGCCGCAGGAATGCACCTTATAATCGGTACACAGCGTCCTTCCGTTGACGTAATCACAGGACTTATAAAGGCTAATATTCCTTCAAGAATAGCATTTACGGTTGCTTCTCAAATCGACTCTCGCACGATAATAGATATCGCGGGAGCTGAAAAGCTTTGCGGAAAAGGTGATATGCTCTATGCCCCCGTTGGTATAAGTAAGCCCATGCGCGTACAAGGTAGCTTTGTAAGCACTGCAGAGGTTGAAAGAGTGTGCGAATTTGTAAAAAGCCAATTTGACGCTTCTTATGACGCAGAAGTTGCTAAATCCATTGAAGTTGAAGCTGATAAATGCGGAATCAAGGGAGTAGGCAAGGATAAAGCAGACGGCGCAGATTCTCAATCAGGCGTGGAGGGCGGCGATGAAATGCTTATGTCAGCTATTGAAATTGCCGTTGATGCAGGCGAAAACGGAATTTCCACCTCCATGCTTCAAAGACGTCTCTCGCTTGGATACGCAAGAGCCGGAAGACTCATTGATACAATGGAAAAAATGGGCATAGTCGGTGGTTTTGAGGGCAGTAAGCCACGTAAAGTTTTGATGACCAGAGAACAATTTATGGAGTTTAAGCTCGGCGGTAAAAATACCGAAGCGGAGTGTAGCGATGATATTTAAAAAATTGTTTGAACCGAAAAACGAAGACAGTAAGAGATATAAGCGTTATGCCGCAAATAAGATAAACAACAAGGCATTAAAATATGTCACGGAACGTAATGAAAAAAATATGGACGTCGTAATAGGTAAGGGTGGTGCAATACATATAAGAGATAATAACCGCTTAATCGTTTACGCAGAGGGCTCCGATATTTTGTTCCAAGGCGATATCGAGCTGATTAAATGCTCGGAATTAATGTCTCTTGACGGAGTTATTATAGAGGGCTTTGACGAGATAAAACAAAAAGAGCGTAAAATAGTTGCTCATTATCTGTATTACAGAAAATAATACCAGAGGCAATATTCATGAAAAATTAAAAGTACAGTTCGATGAACTGTACTTTTAATTTTATGTATTAAGTTTTCCTTTTAGCTTCGGATTGAAAACATTATCGTATATTGATTTTGAAATATCGCTGTCAAAGCCGCTTACAATGGCATCGCGAACACTTTTTAGACTTACACTTTTTAAAAAGTAGTTCATATTTGCAAACAAAAACTCAAGTTCTGGAGTTTCGGATAATGCAATTTTAATGTGGTTATTATGAAACGTTATATTTATATATCTTGTGCTTGCCGTCTCATTAAAATCAAGTTTAATTTTAAGTACGAGCTCTCCGAATTGATTTAATGCAAAATCGGAGATTACTGCTACGTTATATATTTCTTTGTTGAAATCGAGCTTTGTATATGAAACAGCTTTATCGTTAATGGGAATATTATACACATTATCGTTTTCGTTAATGACTATGTAATTTAAGTGTTTTTCTCTTTTGAATCCTATTTTTGTAATACCTTTAGTATAATTATTTTGAAGAATTTGAAGTACGAGGGGCATAATTCCAACGCTCACGTAGTTAGAAGATACGATATTATAGCTTCTATTACATATTTTTTTGAACTGACGGCTGAATTTAAGCGTATTCGATTTACACTTTACGGAGTGATAATTTTGGGAAAGATTTTTAAGGTATGACTTAAATTTAAAGTCAGAGATAACAGTAGATTTCTTGCCAATGACGGAAGAAAAATGCTTTTTAACGATTTTATATAGATTATTCATTTGAAAGAAATCGTCGATTCCGCCGGTTGTCGCTACACAAATATGGTTATTTGGAAAACAAAAAACATTTTGACCAAACATTCCGTTTATAAGAAAACAAGACTTGTCTCTTGCGACCCATATATGATAACCGTAATCAAAGTCACCAAGTTCCAAGGGTGCTGACATTCTTTTCTTTGTTGCTTCGTTTATCCACTCTTTTGAAACAATCTGCTTATTTTCGTATATACCGTCTTGTAAGTAAAGATTTCCTATCTTCAACATATCTTCACAGGAAAGATATAAGCCCCAGCCACCTTTTGTGTGTCCCTTCGGACATTCTTCCCAATAATAATTTGTTATACCGAGGGGGCCAAATATATTTTTGTTTACGAAATCCGAAAGTTTTAAGCCGGATATTTTCTCAACGATTCTGCCGAGCATATAAGAATTTAAGCTGTTATAAGAAAATGCAGTTCCGGGAACAAAAGAAAGAGGGGAGAGCGCAAAAGCCTTATCGTAAAATTCGTCCGAATAGACTTCTGTTTCGTTAAAGCCTACACCCGTTGACATAGTAAGCAAATTTTCGACGGTGATGTTTTTTTGTACGAATTTAGTTATTGGGTTATATATTTCGGGAAGTATATCGCAAAGCTTATCGTTTAAAGATAATTTGTTTTGAGAAATAAGTATTCCGCAAGCAAGTGAGGTAATACTTTTACTTGCAGAATGAACAGCATGCGGAATTTTTGTGTTGTGATAGGGAGTTGAAAATTTAAATACTGTTTTACCGCATACCGAGATACAGATATTGTGTATATTAACGCTCTCATCACTTTCAATATCTTTTAAAAACGACATAAGATGCTTTGAATCGATTGTATCGTTTTTAAAATAAACGGAATCCTCATTTTCTCCAAACGAAAACTCTCTCTTTTGTGCATAATAAGGAATTATCGTTTCGGTTGAATTTCTTGAGTCGAAAATTCTTTTAAAAAGCCTTATAGTATTAGTTTGATTTAATATATTCACGGTATCACCTCTGAATTATTTTACCATATTTATTTTCCAATGTGAATACTATTTTGTTGTTGATTTATATATTTTTATATGATAGAATAAAAAAGAGGTGTAAAATGAAAACTTTATATAAGATTTTTGATAACTTGTATTTCGGTATTCTTTTGCTTCTAGCCGTTACAGCCTTTATTTTTTCTCATTCGTTGGCTTCTGCTGAAAATTCAAGCAATGAAAGCGGAAAGGTGGTTGATATTGTCACCGAAATAATGGACTCAGCAAATATTGAAGTAAATGAAAACACGATAGTTAAAACTGTAAGAAAAACCGCCCATTTCAGCGAGTTTTTCGCTTTGGGGGCGGTTTGTTATTATTTAAGGTACATTATTACTAAACATTCTTCAACAGGATTTTCGCTATGCCTCATATATGGTATTTTGACTTCCCTTATCGACGAGTCACTTCAATATAATTCAGCAGGCAGATCCCCTGAAGTGTTGGACGTTTGGATAGATATCGCCGGTTTTTCCTTTTCTCTCTTAATTTTAATGTTCGTATTTTCAATTATTTCAAAGAAAATGTTCAAAGCTCGGGAAGTTCGTCAAGAGTCTTAAAGCTGTATCCCATTTCGCGCCACCTATCAATAAGTGTACCAAGTATCTCGGCGTTGGTCTTCGAGGTAGGGTGAAGAAGGACGATACCGCCGTTATGGGTTCTGCTCAAGACAGTGTTTATTGCTTTTTCTGCCGGCATTTGTTTATTGTTATCCCAATCCGCGTACGCCATACTCCAAAAAACAGTCTTATAACCTAATTTCTTATTATATTCCATAGAGGTCTTATTTATCTCACCTTCGGGCGGACGCAAGAATCTTGCGATCTCTTTTCCGCAAAGCTCCTTGTATCTTTCCGCTAGCTTTTCAACCTCATATTTGTATTGCTCAAAGTCGGTAATTTTACTTAAATTCTTATGATTTTCCGTATGATTGCATACGAGATGTCCTTCATCGGATATTCTTTTTACAACAGAGTTTGGTAAAGATAATAATTATGCAACGTCGTATGCACGTCAAAAACTCCAAGAATGTGAATTTGCACAAGAATTGAAAAAAGAATATGGAAGTCAATTAGTTCCAATTACCACAAATCTTCTTTCATTAGATGGATTTGACGATTATGGAGTGGTTGAAGGAGATATTTTAGCACTTAGAACCTTGGATTTACATAGAGAATGTAGAAAAAACATTCCAAACGCAAATAGTTGGGAATTCCTGAGTACCCCAGACTCAACCCCATCTTACGGCAGTTCTCTCTATGTTCGTTACGTCAATTCGGGTGGTTATGTCAACTTCAATTGGTACGGCAACGAGGGCGGGGTTCGTCCGTTTTTCATTTTAAAACCTTCTAACCTTTAATCTTTTAATCTTTCAAAGAGTGGAGTGATTTTGTGATAGAAA
>CALCTE010000129.1 GCA_937893885.1 uncultured Clostridia bacterium
ACCACTATGGAAGTTCTTCCTGCAAAGGTTTTCGGTAAGGGCCTTGAAGTTATTTGCCGTCATAAGGCTGTCGGTAGCTTCTACCGTCGTTACAGCGATTATATCGAAGAGGGTGCAGATCTTCCCGCATACGTTGAGATGACCTTCAAGAACGATGAAAAGGGCGATCCCCTCGTAACGAAGGACGGACTCGTATGCCTCGGCGTTATGACGGACAAGCAGTACGACGACGTAAAGGCTATGACACAGCAGATAACGAAGATAGTTGCAGATGACCTTCTTGAAAGAGGACTCGTACTTTACGATATCAAGTTTGAATTCGGCTACGATGCAAACGGCGAGGTTATCCTTATCGACGAGATTGCATCCGGCAATATGAGAGTATATAAAAACGGCGAATATATCGATCCCATGACGCTTTCCGAGCTTTTCTTTGCATGAGGTAAAAGATGGGCGGTTTTTTCGGTATAACGTCTAAGACCGATTGCGTTCAAGACGTATTTTTCGGAGTTGACTATCATACTCACCTCGGAAAATACCGTGCGGGAATGGCTTGCGTAGATGAGGAGCTCGGCTTCCAAAGAGAAATACATAACATTGAGAATTCTCCTTTCCGCACGAAATTTGACAATATCGGTGCAAGATTCAAAGGAAACGCCTGCATCGGCTGTATAAGCGATGCGGACACACAGCCTCTCATTATCCGTTCCAAGTTCGGCGTATACGCTATCTGTATGGTTGGCGTTATCAATAACCATGAACAGATAGTAAACGAATACCTAAACGGCAGAACGGGTATTTTCCAATGCATGAGCGGCAACCGTATCAATTTCACGGAGATAATCGCGGCACTTATTGATGAAAAAGAGAGCATTACTGAGGGAATAAAGTTTGCTCTTGAAAAGATAGACGGCTCAACGTCTTTGCTTCTTCTCATGGAAGACCACAGCATAATCGCCGTGCGCGACAGAATGGGAAGAATACCTGTTTCCATAGGTAAAAGAGATGACGGATACGCCGTATCGTTTGAAAGTTTTGCTTTTGAAAAGCTTGACTTTGAGCCCTGCAAGGAGCTTAAAAGCGGCGAAATAGTAAAACTTTCCCCCGACGGTATAGAGGTATTGTCCGAAGGCAGAGACGAGATGAAGATATGCTCGTTTTTGTGGACGTATTACGGATATCCCAACGCTTGCTATGAGGGCAAAAACGTTGAAATGATGCGTATGCATAACGGCGAGATACTTGCAGAGAGCGAAATGAAAAACGGCACTATGCCCAAGGTAGACTATGTAAGCGGCGTGCCCGATTCGGGAACGCCTCACGCGATAGGATACGCTAACGCAAGCGGATATCGTTTTGCAAGACCCTTCGTAAAGTATACGCCCGCTTGGGCAAGAAGCTTTATACCCACGAACCCCGCGGAGAGAAACAAGATAGCGAGAATGAAGCAAGTACCCGTAAACGAGCTTATCAAGGATAAGGATTTACTTTTCGTGGACGACAGCATCGTAAGAGGAACGCAGCTTCGCGAAACGGTGGAGTTTCTCTATAATTGCGGAGCAAAATCCGTTCATATGCGCTCTGCTTGTCCTCCCATTATGTACGGTTGCAAATATTTAAACTTTTCGAGAAACACCTCGGATATGGATCTTCTTGCACGCAGTATAATAATGGAGCTTGAGGGAGAGGAAGGATTTAAGTATATTGACGAATACTCAGACGGCACGACCGAAAGAGGAAAGGCAATGCGAAAGGCGATATGCGAAAAGCTTCACTTCGATTCATTGGAATATCAGACTCTTGACGGAATGATAAAGGCAATAGGTATCGACAGGTGCAAGGTCTGCACTTATTGCTGGGACGGTAAGGAATAAAAGGAGAAAGGAAAAACAAAATGAAAAATTCACGATCTGAAAGCTACGCAGCCGCAGGCGTCGACATCACGGCGGGATATAAGGCTGTAGAGCTTATGAAAGCTCATATAGCAAGAACCTTGACAAGCGGAGTTTGCTCCGACGTCGGAGGCTTTGGAGGACTCTTTGAGCTTGACGTAAAGGGTATGGAAAAGCCCGTTTTGGTTTCTGGTACTGACGGTGTTGGTACGAAGCTTAAGCTTGCTTTCATTATGGACAAGCACGACACGGTCGGTATCGACTGTGTTGCAATG
>CALCTE010000130.1 GCA_937893885.1 uncultured Clostridia bacterium
AAACATCATCTTCGGTGATCAATTTGTTCTTGACGCCATAGTTCAGCAGATTCTGAACTGCTCCACAGATCATATCAATTCCCCCTTATTCAAATTTCGTTGTAGCCGTTCGGGTGAGTCGAATGCCATACCCACGCGCTTCTGATGATATCCTCAAGGCTTGTGATCTTAGGCTCCCAGCCAAGCACCGTTTTTGCTTTCTCTCCGGAAGCAACGAGTCTTGCGGGATCTCCCGCTCTGCGAGGAATTTCAACTGCGGGAATCGGATGTCCCGTTACCTTTCTTGCGGTCTCGATAACCTCTCTTACCGAGTAGCCTACGCCGTTTCCGAGATTGAATACGTTGCTCTCGCCGCCCTTCATCAGATACTCGACTGCAAGGATATGTGCCTCGGCAAGATCGGTAACGTGAATGTAATCGCGAATGCAGGTGCCGTCGGGCGTATCGTAATCGGTTCCGTAGATCGAAACGCTTTCTCTCTTTCCGTTCGGAACTTGAAGAACAAGAGGAATGAGATGGCTTTCGGGATTGTGAGCCTCACCGAGCTTTCCGCTCTTGTGAGCACCGCAAGCGTTGAAGTATCTGAGAGAAACGTATCTGAGCTGATAAGCATTTGCAGACCATTTCATCATCTTTTCCATCGCCAGCTTGGTCTCACCATAAGGGTTGGTGGGGCAGGTTCTGTCCGATTCGAGGATCGGAATATTCTCGGGCTCTCCGTAGGTTGCTGCCGTAGAGGAGAAGACGATCTTATCTACGTTATTATCAATCATTGCTTGGAGAAGCACCTTAGTTCCGTACAGATTGTTTTCGTAATACTTGAGAGGATTTGTAACGCTTTCGCCTACAAGCGAAAATGCTGCGAAGTGAATGACCGCGTCAATTTTTTCTGTCTTGAAAAGATTGTTGAGGAAATTGTAATCACGGATGTCACCCTGATAAAAAACTGCTTCCTTCGGTACTGCCTGCTTGTAGCCGGTTATCAGATTGTCTGCGATAACCACCTCGTGACCCCTGTCAAGAAGCTCTACTGCTGTGTGCGAGCCGATATATCCGGCACCGCCCAAAACCAAAAGTCTCATTTTAATCACCTCTTATATTAGTTTAGGTTTTACTTTATTCAAATCTCAAAGGTTATGCTCTGATTTCCACTCATCAGCTTTTGCAGCAGAAAGACGTTTAATGCTTTCCTTTGCGTGGATTGATTCCTTTCCGCCGTTCAGATACAGGAAATATTTGCCCTCCGCTGTGACGTACAGGGTTTCCTCATAGCCTGCAGGATCGCCAAACTCTCGGGCGGTATGCTTAGCAACAAGGGTTGCCGAATCGGTATCATACTCTACGTTACAAATGATCTTTTTCATAACTGTTATCCATCCTTTAATTCTTTATTTCAACGCCGCCGACCGGGCGAATGGTAAGCTTTAAGCAAGTATCTATGCCAAAGATCTTTTCCATCTCTTTCGAGTAGGTTTCAACAAGCTCGTTGGGTACGAATGCTTGGATCGTTCCCGCAAATCCGCCGCCATGAACTCTGACGGCTCCCTTGCCTCCGAGGATCCTCTTACTGACCATAATTGCAAGCGGAAGATCCTGTCTTGTGGGATGCTTTGTCGAATAGAGATTTTGAAGAAGTGCCGAGGAGGAATCTCCCGATTCATTCACAAGCTTCAAGAAGGTATCAAAATCACCGTTCTTGAGGCTTTCCGCTTCCTCTTTTGCTCTTCTCGTTTCATCGAAGAAATGCGCGGCTCTCATAACCGCTCTGTCGGTCGTCTTTTGTCTGAGCTCGGAAATACTCTCGTAGAACTTTGCTTCATCCACCTGACTCAGAACCTTTTTTCCGAAGAAGGCTGCGATTGCCTCCATCTCTTCTCGAATTGCCACGTAATCGTCCGTCAGATCCTCGTGGCTGCTTTTTGTATCTGTGATGCAAAGCGTGTAGCCGCTTTGACTGAAATCGTAATTGATCTTTTCGATGATCGGATTTGCAACGTCGGAGAAATCAATTCCTACGAGTCCTCCAAAGGCGGATACCGTCTGGTCGAGAAGTCCGCACTTCTTACCGAAGTAGGTTGTCTCTGCAAACCATCCGATCCTTGCCATTTCGAGTGCGCTGCTCTTTTCCTTATTATAATGCTCGTCGATCACCGTGCAAATGAGCATTTCGAAGGCTGCCGAGGAGGAGATACCGCCGCCGCAAATGACGTCTGATGTGCAGTAGGCATCAAAGCCACCGATTTCAAATCCCTTTTCCTTAAATCTTGCAGCGATACCTCTGACGATTGCCGAGGTACCAAGCTCGCCTTGGTGTACGCCGGTGTCTGAAAGATCAATCGTGATCTGCTCAAAGCCCTCCGACTTTAATCGAATGCATCCGTCGTTATGGAAGGATACGATTGCAATGGCATCAAGGTTGACCGCTCCTGCAAGGACGCTTCCCTGCTGGTGATCCGTATGGTTTCCGCCGATCTCGGTTCTGCCGGGTGCGGAATACAGGTTGATGTCGTTCCTCGTCGGGAATATCTCTGAAAAGCTCTCTACGGCTTTTATGTATCGTTTCGTTTGATACTCCTGAGCCTTTTCGGAGCTTCCGTAAAGCCGCGAGAACGCCTCTTTGTATACTCCTTTATTCAGATTGGACAAGACGCTTTGAATGTTCATACTCATCACCTCTTACAACTCAGAGTCCTCAAACTCTTTCTGCTTTCGTTAATATTATATCACACTTTTGGAACGATTCCAATTGACACAACAGAACAAATAATGGACAAAACAGTACTGTATGCCCTAAAAGCGGTCAATTTAATGCACTTTCTTTCCAGAGCCATCAAAGCACAACTAATAACCCATTGATCTCTCCCCGGAAAAAAGTTTCTTCCTTTTAATTACATATAGTCAAATCTCACTTTTTCATCACGTTTTTTCTAAGCAATTCGTTTTCAAAATTTCACCG
>CALCTE010000131.1 GCA_937893885.1 uncultured Clostridia bacterium
TTGTTCACCTATGCCTTGTCAATTTTCCTGACAAGCGCTGCTTTTGTAGACACAAAAGCAAAATACGGCATACCTTTTTCAAGATATGCCGTATTCTTGCAAAACTGTCCTTAAGAGTACATTTCTATTGGCTTGGATTTTTTGGCTGGGAATGAGGGATTCTTCTTGAATTTTTTAAAGCATTTCGGATCTCGTAAATTTGTTATGCTTTGAAAAATTCTTCGGTCACCGCTCAAAAACGCTCCACCGGAGCCTTTTTTCGCTGCTTCAAATCCCTGTGAAAATCCAGCCAACGAAAAAAGGACGCCGATTGGCGTCCTTTTCGTTGGCTGGGAATGAGGGATTCGAACCCCCACAAACGGAGTCAGAGTCCGGTGTGCTACCATTACACAAATTCCCACTGACAACGCATAACAGTATAGCATCAAAAATGCTTGTTGTCAAGTTATTTTTTACAAGTTTTTTCAAAATATTCAAAAAACTATTCACCCAGAAGCTTCTGCAGTCTTATATCCTTTCCTTCGAACTGTAAAAGCATAAACTGACCGAAGAGTCTTGATATTATCCTATCGTCGTATTTTGCCTTTATCTCCTTAGGATTTAAGTTGGTGCTTATTATAGTCGGAAGCTGTGCGTTCATTCTTGCATTCAGTATATTATAAAGCGTGCTTTCCGCCATATTGCCGCCCATCTCCGCTCCGAGATCATCGACTATCAAAAGCGTACATTCGGTATATTTTGACGTTTCGTTGTCCTCACGGTTGAAGCGATTCTTTTCATAAGCCGAGAAGATGCTCTGCGCGGTATCATATACCACATCATAGCCCTTATCAAGAACGCCCATCGCTATGGCTGATGAAAGGTGCGTCTTGCCGAGTCCCGTGCCGCCCATAAATAAAAGGCTGGGGCTTCTTTCGGAAAACTCTGCCGTATATTCCTTGCAGTATTCGAACAATCCCCTCATACTCTCTCTGTTCTCTGTGGGATATAACTCGATATCAAAATTCTCAAACCTCTGCCTAAGAAGTGCCTTGCCGAGCCCTGACGAGAGGTAGTTTTCCCTTTTCAGTGCCTTTTTAAAACACTCGCAGACGTCTATTCCCACAAGTCCCGTATCTTCACATTTTTCGCATTCGTATTCGGGCGTTATAAAGCCCTCGTCATAGCCGAGAGTTGCAAGTATCTCATTTCGAAGCGTGCGAAGCGACTTCATTTTTTCTTTTATTTGCAAAATATCGGCGCTGTGGTCGCGGCCCATATCCTGCATACAACGCATAAGGCTTATGCCGAGAGAAGCTATCTGGGTTTCAACAGACGCAAACTCGGGACTTTCGTTGCGCAGTCTTGCCTTATTCGCTTCCGCCTTACTTTGAGCGGCGTTGCGCTTTTTTTCGTACTGTTCCTTCACGGAAATGTAATTATTTGCCATTTCCTTTTCCTTTCTTCTTTGCGCCCTTCTTTATTGCGGCGGAAAGAAAATCTTCAAACTCAAAGCTTTCGGAAGAAAATACGTCACTTACCTTTGCAGTACCTTGTTCCTCTTTCTTTGCTTTTTCAATGCTGTCTATTCCCTTTTCCTTCCAGCTTTGAATTATCTTCGACATATAGGCAAGGCGCACCGAGCCTATATTTTGTATCATCTTTTCGTAAGCGTATTCGCAGAGAGAAAACTCCATTTCGGCAAAGAGCGAAAAATGCTTCTTCTCCGAAGCAGTGAGCGCTCTGTCACCAAATCCAAAGAGCTTTCTGAGCTTGTACTCGGCGCGGTTTTTCTTTTCCGCTTCGGCAATATACGCTTCAAGCTTCGAAAAATCGTCTATTCCCTCTTCTACAAGTGAAAGTGCCGTCTTCTCTATATACCTTACATTCTTCTTCCCTCTCTCGCAACAGTAGGAGGTGAGAGAAAGTATGTATTCAGGTGAAAGCGAAAGCCAATCATAAAGGCAACCGACGAATATCTCCGTATCGTGCGGCGTGAAACTCTTTCCGATAAGCTTCTGGCAATCGTCCATTATCGCCGTAAGTGATGGATTCTTTTTCAAAATATCCGCCAAAGTCTCACCGTCGTAATCGGGACGCGAAGCAATCTTCGGTGCGGGTACGGGAGTTTCTGCGCTTTTAGGCATGGCGGCATCGGAAGCACCTCTCCAAAAAGAAAGCGCGCTGTCAACCTCTTTCGCGCTTATGCCGAGGTATGCCGCGCAGTCGTAGACCGTACGGTTTCGGTTTGCACAAAAATAAAGCGCAACTTTAAGCTCGTTTGCGGTTGCAGAGCCCAAACGTGCCGTAACGAAGGAGGGCACGACAAAAAAATCGCCTACAGACGAAAATGCGTTATTGTATTCTGCCATTTTTGCTCTCCTTTCAACGTCCTACTTTCATATTATAAGGCTATTTTACAACATAGATGCAAATAAATCAAGGGTTATTTGCCACTTCTAAAAATATTTTCCCGAAAGCTATTGCAATTTATCAAAAAGCGTGGTATAATCTGTCCGTTTAGACAGTAAAAAAATACAGTTACCTTTGGAGGAAATATGATCACAGCAGCAGTTAATAATTTATCGACACTTAATTTGGTGTTCGGCATACTCATCATCGTATTTGCAGTATTTATAATAATCGCAGTTCTTATGCAGAGCTCCAAAAACCGCTCTCTCTCCGGCGTAGTTTCCGGCGGCGCAGAGACATTCTTCGGAAAGAAGAAAGCTTCTTCTATCGAGAGAACACTTAACGTTCTTACAATCATTGCATCCGTTATATTCGCTGTTTTGGTTCTTCTTGTATGCGTTTTGAACCAGATACCCGAAAAAGCACCCGAAACATCGGGCACGCAGACCGAGCAAGGCGAGGACGATAAGACGGAAGAAGGCACGAAGACCGAGGGCACAGAGACCGAAGGAACTGAGACTGAAGGTACGGAGACCGAGGGTACGGAGACCGAGGGTACGGAGACCGAAGGTACTGAAACTGAAGGTACTGAAACTGAAGGTACAGAGACCGAAGGAACGGACGCAGAATAATTTCCGTAAAACTCAATACCGCAAAGGCACGGAAGCCTTTTAGCGGAAGACGCAACATCAGGCTTTCTTGAAGGTCATACTTTGAGAAAGCCTTTTTTAACGAAAGGTGATACAATGAATAAAAACAGTTGCTCTGTAAGTGACAGAAAAGGCTCTACGGGCGGTCAAGCCGTTGTCGAGGGCGTAATGATGAAATCAAAAGACCGATGGGCGCTTGCCGTACGCAAGGAAAACGGCGAAATTGCGGTACAGTCACAAAAATACACAACTATTTGTCAACGTACGTTTTGGGGTAAAGTTCCCGTCGCGCGCGGCGTCATAAATTTCATAGAGACCTTAAAGCTTTCAATGGATACGCTGACAAGATCCACGGAAATGCTCGGTATAGAGGAAGAACCGACGAAATTTGAGAAATGGCTCGAAAAGAAGTTTGGCAAAAGTCTACTTGCCGTCGTAGGCGCCGTTGGAATGATACTTGGGGTGTTCTTGTCGCTTGCGCTTTTCGTCTTTCTGCCTACTCTTATCGCCGATTTTTTGCATCCTCTTCTTGATATGGAAAAAGGTACGTACGGTTCGGATCTCGTGTACAGTCTCATAAAAGGTGTAGTGCGTATCGCAATCTTTTTGGCGTATATATTCCTCATCTCACTTTGGAAAGAGATGCACAGGGTATTTCAATACCACGGTGCAGAGCACATGTCTATATTTGCCCACGAAAACTACGAAGAGCTCACGGTGGAAAACGTGAGAAAATATCGCCGTTTTCACCCCCGTTGCGGTACGAGCTTTATGGTTATAATGATGCTCGTAGGTATACTCGTTATGTCCTTTGTGCCTTGGAGCAGAATAACAGAAAGCTCCCTCGTGCGTTCGCTTATCAGTTTGATCTTCCTGCCCCTCATCGTCGGTGTGGGCTATGAATTTATAAAGTTCGCGGGAAAGCATGACACGAATATAGTTGTGAAGATACTCTCCGCACCGGGACTTTGGGTACAGAGGATAACTACGAAAGATCCCGACGATTCAATGCTTGAAGTTGCGATAGCTTCTTTAAAAGCATCGCTCCCCGACGTTTATCCGCCCGAAAATCCTTCCGAAAACAAACTGAAAGAGGACGGCGAATGAAGCTCTACGAAGCCTTAAAAGAAGGGGTACAGTTTCTTTCGGAAAGCGGTATAGAAAGCGCAAGAAGCGACGCAAGAGAGCTTCTTTATCACTCCTTTGCCCTTTCGACAGAGAAATATGCTATAGAGAAAAACGAGCCTTGTGACGAAGCAAGGCTTGAACTCTTTAAAAAGCTCTGCAAAAAAAGAGCCGACGGCTATCCGCTTCAATATATCTTGGGCTCATGGGATTTTTACGGGCGCGAATTTTATGTAGATGAGGGTTGTCTTATCCCCCGCGAAGAAACGGAGCTTATCGTCAAGGTCGCACTTGACCTGGATATTAAAAATTGCAACTTCGCCGATCTTTGCACGGGTAGCGGCTGTATAGGCATAAGCTACGCTTTGGAAAACCGCTCGGCGACGGGGCTTCTTTGCGATATTTCGGACGATGCGTTACGAGTTTCAGAAAAAAATGTCTCTCATCATAAGGTGTTAAACAGAGTAGAAACCTTAAAATTCGACGTATTCACAGACGAGCTTCCGAAGGGGCTATCGCTTATAATGTCAAATCCACCGTATATAAACGCGCGCGATATGAAAACTCTCGAAAGAGAAGTTCTTTGCGAGCCTAGTATTGCACTCTTCGGCGGTGACGACGGGCTTGATTTTTACAGAGTTATTTGCAAAAAGCACTTTCACTCGCTGTGCGGCGGCGGCTATATCGTATTCGAAGTCGGCTACGACCAAGCAGAAGACGTAAGCGCGCTTCTTTCGGCAGAAGGTGCAACGGATATTCAAATTTTCACCGACCTTTACGGCGTAAAACGCGCCGTTTTAGGCAAAAAGAAGGACTAATATGCAAAACGAAAAGACGAAAAACGAATATTTTGCAGGATCAATAGACGTCGCTGT
>CALCTE010000132.1 GCA_937893885.1 uncultured Clostridia bacterium
TTCCTTGCGCCGCGTAATGCTTTCCTCACTTCCCGGTGCTGCCGCCGTATATATAAAGATAGACGGCGTTGCTCACGAGATATCGACTGTTGACGGTGTAAAAGAAGACGTTTGTCAGATAGTATTAAACGTAAAGGGAATAATTGCAAAACTGTATACCGAAGAGCTCAAGATAAGCTATGTTGACGTAACGGGTCCTTGCGTTGTCACGGCGGGCGATATTCGCACTGACGCTGAACTTGAGATAATAAATCCAGAACAGGTCATAGCAACAGTCGGCGAGGGCAAACATTTTTATATGGAGCTTGGCTTTGCCAAGGGAAGAGGATACGTTCCCGCAGAGAAAAACAAACAGATGTATACCGAAAGAGCTCTCGGAACGATAGCGGTAGACTCTATTTTCACTCCCATATTAAATGTAAATTATAAAGTTGAAAGTATGCGCGTAGGAAACGCTCTTGATTTTGACAGACTTATCGTCGACGTACATACCGACGGTTCGATAAGACCTGATGAAGCTATGGCAACGGCGTCCAATGTTCTTATTAAACATTTTGAATGTATTCTTGCTCTCTCAAATAACGTCGCATCTTTGGTTATGAAGTCCGACGACGAAAACGGCGCAAATTCCGCTCTTGATATCACTATAGACGAGCTTGAACTCTCCGTAAGAAGCTATAACAGCTTAAAGCGTGCTGGTGTCGGTACGGTGGGTGACCTCGTGCAGAAGACGGAAGACGAGATGATGAGGATAAGAAACCTCGGTCTTAAATCGTTTGTTGAGATCAAGGACAAGCTTAATTCTCTCGGTTTCGACTTTAAAAACGAAAACGAATAATAATTAATAATTGATCACGGCTCTGCTCAAAGCAGGGCCGTATATTTTTGTCAAAATGGGGAAAAATTCATAAAACGAATGTTTCGGAGCAATAAATGAAGCGTAAAGATATTATTAGATTAAACAAATGTCCGTATATCATTTCTTCATATTCGGTAGTAGGAAAAAAGGAATACGAAGGCCCCTTGGGCAGACTTTTTGATGAACACAGCCTCGATACTAGATTCGGCAAAAAGACGTGGGAGCTTGCGGAGAGTGAAATGCAAAAAAGGTCGCTCGTTGGCGCTATTGCAAAGTCGGGTATTACCGCAAACGATATAGGCTGGATTTTTGCAGGCGACTTGCAAAATCAGTGTGCGGCTTCGAGCTACGGCCTTATGGATTTCAATCTTCCCTATATAGGTCTGTACGGAGCTTGTTCTACCTTTGGAGAGGGACTTATAAGCGCGAGTATTGCGATAGAATCGGGTGCGATTAACACTGCTGCAGTGGTGACGTCATCTCACTTTTGCACGGCTGAAAGGCAGTTTCGCTTTCCGCTTCCTTACGGCAATCAGCGCCAACCGATAGCGCAGAGGACGGTTACGGGCGCAGGAGCGTGTATCCTTTCAAGCGCAGGTCACGGTGCACGTATTACGGAAGTGATGGTGGGCAGGATAGTCGATAAGGGTATAAGCGATGCAAACAATATGGGAGCGGCTATGGCGCCCGCCGCCGCTAATACCTTATACAGATATTTCACCGAAAGCGGATTAAGCCCCAATGATTTCGATGTTATCGTGACGGGGGATCTTGCGCACGAAGGAGAATGGCTTCTTCGCGAACTTATGAGAAAAGAGGGCATCGCGCTCGGCAGTTCCTATACCGACTGCGGACTTATGATCTACAATATGAAGGAGCAGGACGTACACGCAGGAGCTTCGGGATGCGGATGCAGTTCCGTTGTCTTTTCGGGATTTTTTATGAAAAAGCTTTTGTCCGGTGAGATTAAGAATATGCTTTTGCTGACTACGGGTGCTCTTATGAGTGCCGGTAGCTTAAATCAGGGAAATACGATACCGGGTATAGCTCATCTTGTGCGTATAGAGGGGGGAGAGAGATGAACTTTGTTTATGCTTTTGCGCTCGGCGGTGCTTTATGTGTTATCGCACAGTTGCTTATAGATCTTACTGATATGACACCCGCACACGTTTTGGTGACTTACGTCGTGCTCGGTGTTGCGTTAAACGGACTTGGTATTTATGCACACGCTGTCGATATTGCAGGTGCGGGTGCGACAGTACCGATAATGGGGTTTGGCAACTGCCTTGCGGACGGCGTAAGGGAAGCGGTAAACGAAAGAGGTCTTATCGGTGCTTTCACGGGTGGTCTTTCCGCTACGTCGTGCGGAATAACGGTTGCGATAAGCCTTGCGTTTATCCTTTCTCTAATATTTAAACCAAAAGATAAGTAAAGCGCGGTCTTTATATGACCGCGCTTTAGCGCTTTAATTTTCACATTTTTCTTTAAGCGAGCCGATTATCTCGCGTATTTCGTCAAGTGTCACGGCGGCGTTTATCTTTTCTCTTGCTTCAGCCGAGCCGTAAAGTCCCTTCGTGTACCATGAAAGGTGCTTTCTCGCCTCTCTTATGCCCGTGTACTCTCCTTTGTCTTCAACGATCATTTCAACGTGCAAAAGTGCCAGCGAGAGTCTTTCTTCGTCGGGGATTTCACTGTATGAGCCCGTGTTAAAGAGTTCCTTTATCTGTTTGAATATGAAGGGATTACCCAAAGCGCCTCTCGCTATAGCAACACCGTCGCAGTGCGTTGATTTTAATATGTTTGCGCAGTCTTCGGGAGTGAAAACATCGCCGTTTGCAAACACGGGTATTTTGACCGACTCTTTTACCCTAGCGATCATATCCCAATTTGCTTTGCCACTGTACATTTGTGCTCTTGTTCTTCCGTGTACGCAAAGTGCGTCTGCGCCCGACGCTTCGAGAATTTTCGCAAATTCGACGCAGTTAATATGCTCTTCGTCAAAGCCGAGCCTGAATTTTACCGTTACGGGAATATCAACGGCTTTTTTAACTGCCTCTGTTATCTTACCTGCAAGAGATGAGTCTTTCATAAGTGCCGAGCCTTCGCCGTTGGAAACTATCTTGCCGACGGGACAACCCATGTTAATATCTATCGCATCGGGGGAGAAATCAAGCATTTTTCCTGCGGCGTACGCCATAACGTCGGGTTCAGAGCCGAAAAGCTGTATCGCGCAAGGGTGCTCGTCTTTATCAATGGACGCAAGGCTAAACGTCTTTTTATCCTTATAATATACTGCTTTTGCGCTTATCATTTCGGTAACCGTAAAGTCGGCGCCGTATTCCTTGCAAAGCCTTCGCATAGATTTATCGGAGATACCCGCAAGTGGCGCAAGATATATGATCGGTTTTTTAATTTCCATTATTTCTTCCTAATTGAAAATATTTTCACTTCCGCCGATAGTAAAGAGTCTTCTTATATCGGGCATTAGGGCGGAAAATCTTCCCGTAAGATGTGGGTCTTCGGAAAGTATGTCTTTAAGCGCCTTTTCCGTAGACAAAAGAAGCGCGGGGTCTTCAAAAATATTTGCAAGCTTAAATGATGTAAGCCCGTGCTGCTTTTCGCCGAAGAAGTCACCGGGGCCTCTTTGTTCAAGGTCGGCCTTTGCTATCTCAAAGCCGTCGTTTGTTTTTGTCATAACCTCAAGCCTTCCTTGAGTCTTTTCGCTTTTCGACTCAGAGAAAAGAACGCAATACGATTTTTTATTTCCTCTGCCGACTCTTCCGCGAAGCTGATGGAGCTGTGAAAGACCGAAGCGGTCGGCGTTTTCAACTACCATCAAAACGGCATTTGGCACATCGACACCGACTTCTATAACTGTAGTTGAAATCAGTATCTTATATACTCCGTCGGAAAAATCCTTCATTATCTGTTCTTTTTCCTTCGGCTTCATTTTGCCGTGAATAAATACAGATGGAATGTCGGGGAAGGTTTCTTCTTTAAGCTTTTTTGCATATCCCACGACGTCTTTCATATCCGACTCGCCGTTTTCATCTTCTACGAGAGGGCAGACGATATAGACCTGACCTCCTTCGCCGACAAGGCGGCGTATAAATTTGTTGATGCGTTCTCTGTAGCTTTCGTCGACGTTAAAGGTATCGACCTTGCTTCTGCCGGGAGGCATTTCATCAAGCACGCTGACGTTCAGATCGAACACCTGGAAGAATTCCTGAGTCG
>CALCTE010000133.1 GCA_937893885.1 uncultured Clostridia bacterium
CTTTTTGCTTCGGGACGAATAGGCATCAATAACACGCTGCTGGATGGTTTCACGCTCAAGCTGTGCGAAGATCATCACGATCATCAGCATCGCCTTGCCGATGGGTGTTCCCGTGTCGAACTTTTCCATTGTGCTTACAAAACCTACACCGTGATTTTGAAATATGTCGATAATATTAGCAAAATCAAGCACCGAACGGCTGATACGGTCAAGCCGATAAACGATAACACGGTTTACTTTACCGCTTTCGATGTCGCTCATCAGCTCCCGAAATGCAGGTCTGTCGGTGTTTTTTCCGCTGTAGCCCTTGTCGGTATATACCTTAAACCGAGATTCCGTCACTTCCTTTTTACAAAGCTCAATTTGACTTTCGATGGATATACTGTCCGCCCTGTCAACCGATTGCCTTGCGTAAATAGCGTCAAAAAGACTCAATTTCAACTCCCTTCCTCGCAAAAAAGAAGCAGAGCCGCTGATAGCTTAGTTCTATCATGGCTAATCACTATGTTCAATGGCTTTTTCATAATATTTCCGAAAAACGTCGTAAAGCTTTTGCTCAATATCGCATTTACGTTCTCGCTTTTCGGTTCCCGAAAGGTTGGGGGTTAGATTTACAATAGTTATCGTTTTACCGCCGATTTTTATTTTCTTTTCGTCTGTTAAATAATCCGCCATGTCTTTGTGCCTCTTTCTGCAATAGCCGCTGTTACAAAATATGTTTTGCTCCTTGTCCGCTATGCTGAAATATGACGCTTTATTTGGCAAGTAAAAAGCAAAACCGTCCATTTTCAAAAATAGACGGTTGAAAAAACACTATACGCATTGTTGTGATTATTCACATAAGATGCTCTTCAGATGCCACGACCGCCAAAGAACAACCACCGTTTCAGAAAGCCCGGAAACCGTTCTGTTAGTGTTCATAGGGACATTTTCTGACAGTATGTAGGTGTGGTAACGGCGGATGGCGGTTAGTCATCCGCCGTTACTGCGTTTATCTCGCATTGTGCGGTGTTTATGCGGGGAGCAGTTCCGGTTGTGCTACGGTCACTGCTACGATCTGCGGTTGTTGCTGTTCGGCTTCTGCCGCATCGTCGTAATCCCATTCACCGATGTCACGGTAAATGATTCGGATTTTTTGAGCGGAGTGCCGTGAGTATTTCACAGTGCGTTCTCCGATCTCGATCCTTGCGATAAACAGGCGCACGATTTCGGGTGTTAATTTGTCAATGGTTTTATACCGTTTTGCTTTCTCAATGAAAGCGTCTACGTTGGCAGACGACGATTTCAGTTTTTCCAAGCGTTCCTCTTTCAGCGGGAGAGCCTCGTCTATTTCTCGTTGCTCGTCGTTGTAATCGGCAGAGAGGAGACGGAACTGCTCGTTAGTGACACGGCCGAGCACGTTATCCTCGTACAGTCGTTTAAACAAGACCGTTAGTTCGTTTCTGCGTTTACGCAAGGTTTCGATTTCCAATTGCAAAGCCGTGATATCCTGCCTGAGCTGCGTTGTGTTTTTGCGGTTGATATATTCCGCAAACTGCCGTTCCTTTTTACGGGCGAAATGTGTCACCCTGCGCAGGTCATCCAGTATGATGGCGTACAACTCGTCCTCTCGGATATGGTGGGGCGTGCATTCTCCTTTGCCGCGCTTCCCGTAGGTGTAACATTTGAAATTGTAATCGGACTTTTTCATCGTGCTTGCTCGGTGCAGTACCATTGTCCGTTTGCAGTCGGCGCAGTAGGCAAGTCCGGAGAAGATATTCGGTTCTTCCATCTGCTTGGGAGTGCGTTTCTTGTGTGTGCGCACATCCTGAACGATATCCCATTGCTCCTGCGTGATCAGCGCGGGATGCGTATTTTCCACAACGGCGCATTCGCTTTCGGGGCGGTGTACCGTTGTTTTATTTTTATACGATATCGTTGTGGTACGCAACCCCACCGTGTGTCCGAGGTACACCTTGTTATCAAGGATTGCCGTGACGGTACTGCTGCTCCATGCATAGGGACGGGTGGTGTCCAATCCGATGTGACCCTTTTTGTGCTTTTGGAAGTAATAATTGCTGGGTGTCAGCACCTTATCCTCGCGAAGGATACGGGCGATCTGATTGGGTCCTTTGCCGGAGGCACACAGGGAGAAGATCCTTTGCACCACCGTCGCGGCTTCATCATCGGGGATGATTTCTTTGCTGTCCTCGTCCACCTTTTTGTAGCCGTAGGCAGGTCTGCCGCCGAGGCGTTCCCCGCGCTCTGCCTGAAGCTTCTTCACCGCACGAACCTTTTTACTGGAATCCTTTGCGTGAAGCTCGTTTGCCCAATTTCGTATCGGGCTGAAATCGTTACTGCCTTCAACCAGCGAATCGACTCCGTCGTTGATCGCTATGAACCGAACTCCCATGTTCGGGAAGTACAGTTCAAGATAATAACCTACCTGTAGGTATTCTCTGCCGAGTCGGCTGAGATCCTTGACGATCAGTGTTTCCACCTCGCCGCGCTTGATCATATCCTCGATCTGTTTCCACGAGGGACGCTCGAAGTTCGTTCCCGTATAGCCGTCGTCGGCAAGGAACAGGACGTTGTCGAACCCGTTGTCACGGGCATACTTTTCGAGCATGAGTCGCTGATTGGTTATGCTGTTGGACTCGGCTGTCTTGCCGTCGTCCTGACTTAATCTACCGTAGAGTATTGTATATTTTTGGCTTGTCATTTTGCATCCTCCTTTTATGCAGGGCAAGCCGATACGGTATCACACAGTATACCGCAACGCTTGCCGGAAGTCCATTCAGAATCGTAAAAATTCAGAATTTTTTATCATCTTTTTGGAGGTCTGCATCGATGAGCGCCAGCATCTTATCCGTAGCGGTTGCCCTGGCATCCAAAGGAAACACGGAGGAAATAATAAACCGTTTTCCCTTGATCAGCATTTCACGCTCACGGGTGCAGGTGTCATCGGTAAGCGTGTAGGTTGAATCACGGAAGACTGCCACCGATGCACCGCTGTCGGATTTTTTAATAATTGCACTCTCGGGCTTGTAGCTGCCGAGTATTCCTGTTTCAAGATATTCTTTGTATTCGTTCATTGAACTCCTTTCTGCCGTTACCGGCTTTCACAATATTTTTTACATACCGCCCATCACGGGGCCGTTATTCTTCTTACGGTGTTGCGGCTGACGCATGGTGGTACAGTCCTCCACGGGAGCATCCTCGTCGATGATGTTGGTCAGGTCAGCAAAAAGATATGCCGTATCAGTTCCCAGATGATCAGCACCGCCGTCGGGATCAGCGAGATCCATATACTCCGTTTCGTAAACGTTCTCACCGTTTCCCGTTCCGAAGAGAGACTCTGTGAAAACTGTTCGCTCGCTTTCCCAACCTGTGATGACATATTCTCGGTTGCCGTACTCATCCTCTCGGTAGATGCTGTTACCGTCCGTTCCATCATTTCTGTGAACTGTTCGGTCAGCTCCCGACTGCTCTCGGCGTACTCGGTCAGTATCTCGATCTGCCGTTCCATATACGAGGTGAGTTCCTCTTTGGTTGCCAGCTCGGTCAGCGATTTCTGTATCGCTGAGAGCATATCGATCTGCGTATTCATCGCGGCGATCAGAGCCTTCCAGTTCACGTCCATCACTGCTGTACAGGGGACGGCGGTTTCCGCTTTCTTCATATGCGCTCTCGCCGTATCCTTTAATTCCTCTTGCGATTTCGTTCCGTATTCTGAACTCATATTCCATATTCTCCTTCAAAAATTTTTCTTCGTGCAGCTTATTATCTCTGCACCGTTTTCCGTCGGGCATGGTGTAGGTGATGCTCTTTCTGTCACGAGTCCACTTCACCTCGTAGCCCTCTGCCTCCATCAAGCGAATAAAATGTTCTCTTGACCGCGCTATCGCCATGGCATCTTCAATCGTAACGATCAGCTGCATCTTCCAGCTTTCCCCGCGCTCGGCGGCGCGGTACTCTCTTGAGGACATCTGCTTGACCTTCTGCGACTGCTCCTTCGGTGGAAGAACTGACAGTCCGTATTGCAGGCACAGCTTGTCCGATTCTGCTCGGAGCCGTTCTATATTTTCATTGTCCGAATGATATTTATATCCGTTTTCACAGCTCACGCTGTTGACAACAAAATGTGAATGGGTGTGTGCCTTGTCGGTGTGGGTGGCGACGAGAACCTCGAAGCCGGGGAACATTTTTTCTGCAAACTTTACGGCGATCTCGTGAGCCGTTTCGGGAGTAATATCTTCCGTGGGAGAGAAGGACTGCGTGAAGTGATAGAACATTCTGCCGTCGGTCTTGCCGTACTGCAGCTTGGTATTCATAAATTCTTGGTAAGCGGATTCGGGAAGACAGTTGACACCCGACACAAGTTTCCTGCCTTCGTGTACGGTTTTGCTCTCCCGCTTGCAGTAGGAAAGGATGAATGCAAGTCCGGCTCTTGACTGTGTGCGTTTGTTTTTCATTACGTTAACCGTTGCCATCCGACCACCGCTTTCGTTCCAGCAGTTCCGTCAGAGCTGCGCTTACCTCTGCGTACTGCTCTTTCATTTCCGCAAGGCTTGCCACGCTCACCCTGCCCATATTGCAGAGCATCGTGAGTTGATTGAGGTTGCGCCCGATGGCTTTCTGCTGACGGAGCACCTCATCCAGTCCGTCTATGACCACGATCTGTCTGCCGAGGCAGGATTTTGTCACGTAGTCGGTGAAGGTCATGTCCGCTTGCTCCGCCTTGCGGTGTATGGCGGCGAGGTGTTCCTCGCTGATGCGTATACTCATTTTTTTGTTTTTCATAAGCGATCTCCTTTCATAAAGTGGGTGCAGGGCTTCTGCCCGCCGAGAGAGTTGCAAGGCAACTCCGCAGAAGGCAGGGCGCGGGTGTTCCGCGACCAGTCGAATGCGATGCTCGCACTCTCTCCAAAGAGAGAGTACAGAAGCGTAACTCCCGCTTTCCGTTCTTTCCCGCAACAACGGCAGAAAAAGGGGAATATTTGCCCTTTGGTGTATACTCCGTCCGTCTTAGAAAAAGGGCGCACAGGGGCGGTTGGCGGCTCTTTGGCCGTCACCGCCCCTGTGGGTGTTTTGGGTTATTGGGTTTTATTTACTGATGGATAAAGAGCTTGTGCCGCTTGCGAAAGTGATCTCAACGGTGTAACCGTCTGCATTTTCAGCAGTAAAGCTGTAGATCACCATTCCCATCACTTCCTGATCTTCAACTTCTTCATTGATGTTAAAGCCTGCCGCCCGTGTACGGAATTTTTAATTCATTGCTTTTCTCTTCTTCACGGTGAATACCACGCCCAGTGCAGAGAGTGCCATCAGTACAAACCACAGCGCCAGGTGGCTGTTATCACCGGTCTGAGGATTGTCGGTGTTATTATCGCCGGTATTGTCTTCTCCGATATTTCCACCATCATCATTTCCACCGTCTCCCGTGTTGCCGCCGTCGCCATCACCGTCGCCGGTAGTAATGGGCTTGAAGCGAATATCGAGATCCATGTCGTCGGAAAGATCGCGGATGATATAATCGCCATCGAGAACTTCCAGTTCCACTTTCTCGCCGTCTACGTAGATGCCGTCCAGCTCGTAACCGTCCGCAGGCGTTACCTCAAGGACGTATACCACGTTGTCACCGATCAGGTCATAGTGACCGGATGCAGTACCCTGAGTGGAATCGGTGTTGCCTACGTTAATCACTGCAGTAGGTGCGAAGTAAACGTCGATGGTATGGTTTGCAGTAATGTTTGCAAAGGTATAGGTGTTGCAAACATCAATTTCCACGCCGTCAACGATGACTTTCACGATCTTGGAAAGCTCATCGGGTGTGAAGTTCAGGGTCAGCGTACTGTTCTCCTGAACGGTGGACACGCCTGTGGGAGAAACCGCGCCTGTCGTGCCGAGCGCCCTTGCGGTCACGGTGTAGGTTACGCCGGGGTCCTCCACATACATTGCCTTGATGGTCATAGCCTGTGTGACGTTCCCGTAATTCGTAGTATCCCACCCCACGAAGGTGTAGCCTTCCTTAGTGGGTGCTTCGGGAGCCGTCGCTGCCTCGCCGTGCTTGACGGTCTGAGTGCTAAGAACGCTGTCATCGGAATCCACGAAGGTTACGGTGTATTCCTTCTTTTCGTAAACAGCGGTTACATCAAGGTTACTGCTGACGTTGGTGAAGCTGTGGCTCCAACGGCTGAAGTTGTAACCTTCTCTTTCGGGAGCTTCCGGTGCTGTTGCGTTTGCATTATAGGTTACGGTCTCGGTCTTGAGAAGCGAACCGTCCCAACCGAGGAACCGCACAGTGTATTCCGCAGGTTTATAGGTTGCGCGGATGGTCACGTTGGTAGTAATATCACTGAAAGTGGTATCCCATCCGGTGAACACGTAATGCTCTCTCGTAGGATCGGCGGGTGCCGTTGCCTGAGCGCCGTGCTCAACCGTTTCCTTTTTCAGTTCCGTTCCGTCGTAGTCCACGAAGGTGACGGTGTAGCTCTTGATCTTGAAGAAGATCTCAATGGTGGTGTCAGCGTCGACTGCGGCGATAGAATAGGTGCCGTCTGCCTCGGTCGGCGAGCCGTTCACGAGAACCTTTTCCACGTAGTAGCCTGCAAAGGGAGTGAAGGTCACGGTAAAGCTCTCGCCCTCCCATACGGGGGTAGTTCCCACCGGGCTGACAGCGTGAGCGGAGGTGTTGTGTCCGCTGACAACAACGTTCACGATGAATCTTACAGGCAGTTTCTTGAAGGTTACGTGGATGGTGCGGTCTGCGGTCACATTGCTAACAATGTAATATTCCTTGGTTGCAAGGTTGGGGATCTCTACGTTATCCACAAAGACTTTGTCAACCTCATAGCCCTCATCGGGATAGAAGTAGAAATATTTGTCGCTTCCTTCTCTTACGTGTACCACACCCTCAGGAGAAACGCTTCCGTTCTCACCGCTGGTAGCAGTTACGTCGTGGGTGACAACAGGGGCATCGCTGAAATATACATCAATACTGTGACCGGCCTGAATGTTTTCGAAGGTATAAGAACCGGTAGCCTTTGCTTCCTCGTTCAGAACACCGTCGATCCAAACTTGTGTGATCTCATAATAATTACCGTTGTGGTCAGCATCGGGACCGAAGGTAAAGGTAACGTCATCACCGATACGGACGTAACCGGCATTGCCGTTATACCAGTCGTAATCACTTTCGATATAACCCTTTCGGGAATCGGCCCAGAAATTGACCGCATACGCTTCTCGTTTGAAGGTGACTTCAATGCTATGGCTGTTGTCGGTGATCGCCGGGAACTGATAATATCCGTCTTCCTTTGCCTGTGCATTTTCAACACCGTCGATCAGAACCGTGTCAATGACACATCCCGTATAGGGGATGATCTCAAACCCCGGGGTAGCTCCGTGATAAACAACCAAGGAATTATCTTCCCAGGAGACGTAGTTTGAAGAATAATCAAGCTCGAGATATCCGCCGTTTCCCCACTCGGTGGTGATGCCGTACATCTCGGTAGGCGTACCGGCATAGGTGATTTCGATCGTTAGATCTCTGTTGGCATAATTGTCTTCATCGTGGAAATGGAACAAGTCTCTGTTATAGTTCCAATAAAGAAGCTCGTGTGTAGCTTCATCATCGTAATCGTACATCACTTGCCCATTGATCGTTACGGTATCGACGTAGCAACCTTCCAGAGGATGGCAGTAAATATAATCATATTCTTTTCCTGCCGTAATCTTTTCATTCCACTGAGCATCATAGTAAGAATCGAATCCGTAGGAGCCGTGAGAAACGGATATCGTGTAAGCGGCAATCTGAGGTCCCTGAATGCTGATCACGTTGGAATAAGGACTTTCAATTTCAGACCACTGGCCGCTGATTTCACGCTCGTTTACCCATTTTGCCCTGAGATAAACGGTCTCGCCGTTCCACACGAAGGCTTCCTGATCGCTGGTAGGAAGATCCCACCACAAATCATAGAACATCATATCCCAGTTATTTTTACGTTCGATAGCGGAGTACTGAGAGACGTCTCTGTCAATCACGACAGCTTCGGGACCAAAATTCGGGTCAAGACTTGCTTCCAAGACCAACGAAATGTTGCTTGACTCCAGTTCAGCATCATACTCTTCATACCACATAAGCGCATCGAGAATATCACTTCCCGGATACACGTCAAACTGCACCATAGGAACCATGTAATAGGTATACGTATCATAGATCTCAAGATTCGCAAGGGTCGGTGCGCTAAGGGTCATGGGAATGCTGTTTTCCTGAACACTGCCACCGCCGTAGACGGCAACCTCCGACCAATCGGAGAGAACATTCACATTTGCACTTCCTGTGTCACTTTCAAACATGAAGAAATATCTTGCGCGGAAGGAAATGCTGTGGTTCGCCTCATCAAATCGGTAATAGGTGCTGGAACCGTCGGTGGTCTCAATCAAGCATTCCTGATCGATCAACGCCTGCTCCAAGGTGCTGTTATAATAAGCAGACGGAGAAGCAACGTATGTCCAGCCTACATGAGCGCCGTTGAAATATTCATATTCTTTACATTTCCACGCATATTCATCCCACTCTGCTGTATACTGCCAGTCACCGTCATCGAGCTTCCAGTCGATCTGAACAACGGCATCGTACAGATAATACTCGCCGTAATCACTGGAATACTCATAGGTTTCTTCATCATAGACCTGGTTGGTAGCGCTCTTTTCATATACATCCATGATAGAAGTTGGATGCTCTACCTTGACTTCCATATCCAACGTGCGGTAGCCCGAATCATATACAATAATACTCGGTGCCTCCAAAGATGTGGGCAGCGGTTCTGCATCGACCGCAAATGCCGTTAAGCCGGTCATACTCAGCAGCATCGTCAACGCCAGCAGCATTGACAAGATTTTCTTAAAGCCTGTTTTCATTTGCTTTTGCCTCCTTAATCATTTTAAGAAACTTTATGTTCGTTTTTTAGGGTTTCACTTTCGTTCCGCTCCTCTTATACCTCATAAAAGGTCTTGTCGGGAGTGGCGATGGCGGCTCTTTGACCGTCACCGCCCCTGTGGGTGTTTTGGGTTATTTGGTTTTA
>CALCTE010000134.1 GCA_937893885.1 uncultured Clostridia bacterium
CTTGATTTCAGGGTCTATTTCATACCCGTTATCCTTGCAAGCCTTTTCTGCCATACGGATTCCGCCGAACGGATGAAGCGGGCGCTTGAAGGGCAAATCAGTCTGAAAACCATAGATAGTCTCCTTATCTTTATCGATATATCCCGGCCCATGTGAAGTAATTGTGGAAACTACGCGGGTATCCATTGCAAGAACACCGCCTTCGTCTAATTCCATTTTGGATAAATGGAGTACCTCATCCCATAAATCAAGTGTGTTCTGTGTAGGGCCTTCCAGAAATTCTTCGTCTCCGTCATACGGTGTATAATTCTCTAAAATAAAGTCACGGACGTTAATCTCCGTCTGCCATTTTTTTCCTTTGAAATTTTCCCATTCCGCTCTCATTTTCGTTCTCCTTGTTTCTTTGTGGACATTTGAAAATGTCTTTTCATTGAGTATGTCCTGTTTTGGCAAATTACATTCGCATAGACTTTGATATGTGCAAACTTTGCATTGAAACATATCACAATTGATATATATGTATTCATTATAAAAAAGGGAATATTTTTCGTCAAGATACAGAATGCCTAGCAAAAAAGAAAAAAAGATGCCTTAATTCTCCCTTTTTCATAAAAGAATAAAAGAAAGAGAACAGAAACGTATTTTGGGTCTTCGTATCTTGAAAAAAAGTACGGAAAAAAGTATAGTGAATAATAGAGAAAGAAGGGAAAGACATGCAGGAAAAATTGACGAAGAAAAGCGGCGGAAGAACGCTTCTTATTATAATAATCGTGATGACGGTTCTTACGGTTATCTGTGGTGTTACGGTATTCAGACTGTACTTGAAACGTTTTACGCAGGAACACGCCGGCACAAAATATGATCAGTATTACGTCATGATTACGGGAGATGAAAATTCTGCTTTTTCTTCTGCTGCCTCTTCGGTCTTCTTTGCGGCAGGCTTTTTAGCGGTCGTGCTCTTTGCCGTAGTGGACTTTGTTGCAGCCGTCTTCTTTGCAGCAGGTTTTGCTTCGCCTTCTGCAGCCTTTGCTGTAGACTTCTTTGCCGCAGGCTTCTTTTCCTTTGCGGCAGTGATAGTTGCCTTTTCCTTTACAAAGTCAGCGGCAACCTTAAGGATAAGATCCTTCTTCATAAGATCGGGAGCAAAGCTTGCCTTGATCTTCTCAACGTCGATGTTATACATCTCGGAAAGCTTCTTGTACTCCTCTTCAAGCTTCTCGTCGGTTACTTCGAGCTTTTCCTTCTCGGCAATCTTCTCAAACGCAAGACGGAGCTTAACCTGACGCTCTGCGTTGGGCTTGAACTGTGCCTTTACATCGTCGATCTTCTGACCGGTGTACTTGAGATAAGTCTCAAAATCAAGACCCTGCGCTCTCATATTCTGGTCATATTCATAGAGCATATTTTCAACTTCATTGTCGATCATTGCTTCGGGAATCTCACCCTCGAGCTTTTCAACGAGAGCGTCTGCAAGCTGACCTTCAACTTCATTCATAGCTCTGTCTTCGTTTCTCTTTTCCATTTTTGCCTTAAGGTCTGCCTTATATTCAGCAAGAGTATCAAATTCTGAAACGTCTTTTGCAAATTCGTCATCTTCTGCGGGAAGTTCGGAGAATGTGATGGCGTGGATAAGAGTCTTGAACGTAGCGTCCTTGCCTGCAAGCTCTTTCGCATGATATTCCTCGGGGAACTTAACGTTTACGTCAAAAGCTTCGCCGATCTTCTTGCCGACGATCTGATCCTCAAATCCCGGGATAAACTGACCGCTTCCAAGCTTTAAGCTGTGGTTTTCGCCCTTGCCGCCTTCGAATGCTACGCCGTCAACGAAGCCTTCGTAGTCGATCTTAACCGTATCGCCCATCTGTGCAGCTCTGTCGGTAATCTCAACTTCTCTTGCGTTTCTCTCACGAACGTGCATTATCTCGTGCTCGACCTGCTCATCGGTAACGGGTACTACTTTCTTCTCTGCCTTGATTCCGACGTAGTCGTTTATTTCAACCTCGGGCTTTACGTATACCTTTGCTTTCAAAACTACGTCGCCTTCGATAGATTCGATGTCGAACTCGGGACGGCTTACGACTTCGATAGCTGCCTCGTTTACAGCCGCTTCGTAAGCGTCGGGCAAAAGCATATCTATAGCTTCCTCATAGAACACTCCCTTACCGTACATCTTCTCGATAAGGCTCTTGGGTGCCTTGCCGGGACGGTAGCCGGGAACGTTTATTTTGCCTACTTTCTTCTTATAAACTTTGTCAATAGCTTTTTCAAAGCTTTCCTTGTCGATGGAGAACGTGAGCTCCACAAGGTTCTTTTCCGTCTTTTCGGATTTGATAAGTGCCATTTAAGGTTCCTCCGTTTTTATATTGCATTTATTTTTTTACATTTTATCAAGATTGCATTATACCACAATTTTTATGATTTGTAAACTGTTTTTTTATTATTTTATGAGCATAGGTTGAAAATTTAAGTAATCTGCGGAGCAAAGTGTGAAAGATATGCCGTCAAAGCTCTCCCACAGTCTTGCGCCGTCGATGCCGTGAAGGTGTCCGTAGTAGCATTTTTTTATCCCGTGCGCCTTTAGGACGGAAATTATCTCGTCACATCGGTAGTCGCCGTATATGGCAGGATAGTGCAAAAACACAAGCGGCGCATCAAGTCCGTTTTCGCTTGCGAGTCTCTCCCCCTCCTTTATGGAAAGCTCAAGTCTTCCGCATTCCCTTGCGATTATCTTTTTGTTATCGGCACCCGCTACTTCCGCGTCTAAGTACCAGCCGCGAGAGCCGCATATAACCGTATCCTCACATACGTAAGCATTATTGAACAAAAAGCGTATCTTGTCAAAGCCCATCGCCTTACGGTACTCTTCAAGCTTATTCATCGTGCTCCACCAATAATCGTGGTTGCCCTTGCCTATTATCTTCATACCGGGTAGAGAATTCAAAAACTCCATATCGGCTCCCAGCTCCGAAAGCTTCATCGCCCAGGAAATATCCCCCGGCATTACGAGAGTATCCTCCTCATTAAGACGTGCGAGGTTTATTTTTAATTTTTCTGTATAGTCCGTCCATCTGCCGCCGAAAACGTCCATCGGCTTTTTCGCTTCAAGCGAAAGATGCGGATCGGATAAGGTATAAATTGCCATAAATTAACCTCGGTTTCAAGAATAAATCCACGCACTTATGCCAAACATAACATTACTTCAACAAAGGAGACCTTATATGAATCTTTTTAACTACAGCAAAAATGATGAACCCGAACACATCAAAGGCATATACTGCAACGTAAAAAATTGCGTACACCACGATGGTGACGGATATTGCACGGCAAATAAGATAAATATCGGGCCCGCTTATGCCACAAACTGTACGGATACGGTCTGCTCAACGTTCAAGCAAAAAAACTACGGTTAAGCAACGGAGCATAGCGCTCCGTTTACATAATTACAAACTCTCGATTACTTCCTTCGCCATCGCGTCACGGTCGATACTCTTTGTAAATCTCACTTTTCTTTCGCCGATTCCCGCAAGAGGTGTCGGTATCTTTACGCCCGTGAGCTTATAAAGGTCGTCAAGTGCCGTAAGTGAGCTTTCGCTCTTTTTGCCCGTGAGGGAATAATACACGTTATCTGCAAACTTATAGGGGCTTGCAGTAGAAACCACGAGCATTTTTGCATCGTCGCCCATCTCTTCGATATACT